>JBJMKE010000045.1:0-6155 GCA_045806005.1 Gaiellaceae bacterium | reverse complement strand
GTGTGGAAGAACTCCTCCTGGAAGCGCTCCTTGCCCTCGAAGAACTGGACGTCGTCGATCAGCAGGACGTCGTAGGCGCGATAGCGGTGCTTGAAGCCCTCGATCCGCTTGTCGCGGAGCGAGTTGATGAACTCGTTGACGAACGCCTCGCTCGTGACGTAGCGCACCGAGAGATCGGACGAGTGCGCGGCGACGTACTGCGCGACGGCCTGGAGGAGATGCGTCTTGCCGAGACCGGTGCTGCCGTAGATGAAGAGCGGGTTGTACGCCTGCGCCGGCGCCTCGGCGACTGCCAGCGCCGCGGCGTGGGCGAAGCGGTTCGACGAGCCGATCACGAACGAGTCGAACGTGTACTTCACGTTGAAGCCGCCGCTCTCGGGCCGCCCCGCCAGACGTTGGACCATGGGTAGGAGGGCTTCCGGCCCCGCATGGTCCTCCTGGGGCGCCTCGCCGTCGTCCGCGACGCGGAGCTCGAGCGGGCGCTCGTAGCCGAGGATGTCACGCACGGCGGCGCCGATCAGGCCGAGGAAATGGCCCTCGATCCAGTCGCGCGTGAACTCGCTCGGGACGGTGAGGACGAGCGTCTCTCCCTCGAGCTCCAGGCCGCGGACGTCGCGGAACCACTTGGCGTAGGTGCCGCCGCTCAGGGCCTCCTTGAGCCGTCCTGAGATCCCCTCCCAGAGGTGCTCCGTAGACAGCTCGAGTTGATGCTCCACCGATGCCCTGCTCCTCCTCGCTCCGGCCCGGCGGCCAGCATAACAGCGCCTCAGGGAGGGGCAAAATCGCCGCATTTGCAGGGAGTTTCGCGCTGCCTCCAATCCCTCCACAGCTGTGGACAGAGGTGGGGGAAACTCGCTCCGGCCGCACCGCTGCGGCGTCTGCGGCTGTGGACAAGACGGTGGACGACGCTCGTCTATACTGGCCGCCGCGCCCCGCCAGCCGCGGGGATTTTTCTGGCAAAGACGAGTCGTTCCCCGCCCGTGAAGCGCACCTATCAGCCAAACGTCCGCCGCCGCAAGCGCAAGCACGGCTTCCGGGCGCGCATGTCGACGAAGGCCGGCCGCGCGATCCTGAAGCGCCGCCGCGGCAAGGGCCGCGCCCGCCTCTCGGCGTAGCGACACCGCCACTAAGCTGGCATCTGTGAAGCGCGCCAACCGCCTGTCCCGCTCCCGGGACTTCGACGCGGTACATCGCCGCGGCCGCTCGGTGTCGTCGCGCTTTCTCGTTCTCTACTGGCTGCCGCAGGACGAGCCGGCGGAGCCGCGCGTCGGCTTCGCCGTGCCCCGCGCCGCCGGCGGTGCGGTCGAGCGGAACCGGATCAAGCGGCGCCTGCGCGAGGCGTGGCGCGAGCGGATCGGGCGGGTCCCGGAGGGTCACGACTACGTGCTGATCGTCCGCCCGGGCCTCGTCGAGGCGGCCGAGGCGAACGGCTTCGACTGGCTCGGCGACCGCGTCGACGAGCTGCTCGAGCAGAGCGGGGTGCTCGCCGCGTGAGCGCCGTGCTGCGCGTCCCGAGCCTGATCGGCATCGGTCTCGTGTGGGCCTACCGGCTGACGCTCGGCGCCGTCTTCCCGACGACCTGCAAGTACCACCCGTCCTGCTCGGAGTACGCGATGCAGGCCCTGCGCAGGCACGGCCTCGTGCGCGGCAGCGTCCTCGCCGGCTGGCGGCTGCTCCGCTGCAACCCGTGGAGCCGCGGAGGCTTCGACCCGGTCCGATGATCCTCTACACGATCCCTGTCATCAGCCAGCTCGAGACCGTGATGCATCACGTTCTCAACTGGTTCCACTACAACGTCGGCCTCAGTTTCGCGTGGTCGATCGTCGCGATCACGGTCGTCGTCCGGATGCTGCTCGTCCCGCTGACGATCAAGCAGATCCACTCGATGCAGAACCTGCAGCGCTTCGCGCCGCAGATGAAGGAGATCCAGAAGAAGTACAAGAGCGACCGGCAGAAGCAGAACGAGGAGCTGATGAAGTTCTACCGGGAGAACAACATCAACCCGGCCGCCTCCTGCCTGCCGATGTTGCTGCAGCTCCCGGTCTTCATCGCGCTGTACTACACGCTCAGGCACTACGACTTCCCGAAGGGCGCGGACCTGACGTGGCTGCACTTCATCCACGACATCTCGGCCCCGACGACCGCCCAGTGGGGCGGCTACGTGCTCCTCGTCGTCTACGTCGCGAGCCAGATGGCGTCGTCGTTCTTCATGATGACGACCACCGACAAGACGCAGCGCTACCTGTTCATGCTCATGCCGCTCGTCTTCGTCTTCATCATCGCGCGCTTCCCCGCCGGCCTCGTCCTCTACTGGGTCACGACGAACCTCTGGACGGTGGGGCAGGGGCTGATCACGCGGAGGCTGGTGGCGCGCGCGCCGGCGCCGGTACCCGAGCGACGCAGCTCGCGCACCCCGAAGCAGGAGACCGCACCGGCACTGCAGGGCGACGGCGACGGTGCGCCGCCCCGGCAGGAGGAGCCCGCTGTCTCGCAGCAGCCGCGCCAGGTGCGCCGGAAGAAGAAGCGCACCAGCAGGCGATGACCGAGGCGCTGACCGCGGAGGCGACCGGCGAGACGGTCGGCGAGGCGAAGTGGGCCGCGTTGCGCGAGCTCGAGCGGCGCCACCCCGGGCTCGACAAGGGGGCGGTGCAGTTCGAGGTCGTCGCCGAGGGCGAACGCGGGATTCTCGGCGTCGGCTACGAGCCGGCGCGCGTCGTCGCGCATCTGCCGGCCGAGGCCGCGGAGGCCGCTGCCGCGGCCGCGCCCGACGAGGCAGGCCAGGCGGCCGACGCCCGCGCCCTCGTCGCGCAGATCGTCTCCACGCTCGGCATCGACGCCGCCGTCGTCGCGCGCGAGGAGCCCGAGTCGATCGTCGTCACGTGCTCCGGCCCAGACGTCGGCCTCCTGATCGGCCGGCACGGCCAGACGATCGACGCGATCCAGTACCTGCTCAACGCAGTCGGCTGGCGCACGTATGGCGAGGAGCGGCGGGAGGTCGTGGTCGACGCCGCCGACTACCGCGCGCGCCGGCAGGCCACTCTCGAGGCGCTCGCGCTGCGGGTCGCAGAGCGCGTGCGCGAGTCGGGTGAGCCGGAGGAGCTCGAGCCGATGACCGCGGTCGAGCGCAAGGTCGTGCACCTGCGGCTCAAGGACGTCTCGGGCGTCGGTACTTCCTCCGAGGGCACGGAGCCGAACCGCTACGTCGTCGTCCTACCTGAGTGACTGGCTCGACGCGGTCGTCGCGACGCCGGGACTGACGGCGCTTCGCGATCCCGATCGTGCGCGGGAGATGCTCCTCGAGGACGCGCTGCGGGCTCTGCCGTTCGTCGAGCAGTACGACGGTCCGCTGATCGACGTCGGCTCGGGCGGGGGCTCGCCCGGCATTCCGCTCGCGGCGGGGCTCCCCGACCGCGAGGTGACGCTGCTCGAGGCCGAGCAGCGCAAGTGCGACTTCCTTCGCCGCTGGGCGCCGTCGAACGCGCGCGTCGTCCACGGGCGCGCAGAGGAGCAGCCGCTCGAGGCGTGGGATGTCGCGACGGCGAAGGCGCTCGCGCAGCCGCCCGTCGCCGCGGAGTGGTGCCTGCCGCTGCTCGCCGTCGGCGGCGCGGCGATCCTCTGGCTCGGCGAGAACGCCGATCTCGACAGGCTCGCCCGTGCCTCCGTGCAGCTCGGCGCGCGCGTTCCGGAGCTGCATGACGGTCTCGCTGTCCTGCTCAAGGTGGCGCCGACCCCGCCCGCGTTCCCGCGCCGACCCGGCATGGCGAAGAAGCGTCCGCTGGCCTAGCGACAATGGCCGGGCATGTCCCGGATCTATGCCCTCGCGAATCAGAAGGGCGGCGTCGGCAAGACGACGACCGCCGTCAACCTCGCCGCGTGCCTCGCGGAGGCCGGCGAGCGCGCGCTCGTGATCGACCTCGACCCGCAGGCGAACGCGACCTCGGGGCTCGGGATGCGGGCGAACGGCACCTCGAGCTACGACCTCCTCGACGGCGCTCCGCTCGCCGACCTCATCCATCCGACGGCCTTCGCCAACCTCGACCTCGTCCCGGCGAAGCCGGACCTCGCCGGCGCCGTGGTCGAGCTCTCGGGCCGCTCCGACGGCGAGCACTATCTCGCGCAGTCCCTCGCTTCCGGCAGCGACCGCTACGACTTCGTCTTCCTCGACTGTCCGCCGTCTCTCGGCCCGTTGACCGTCAACGCTCTGGCGGCGGCCGACCGCGTGCTCGTGCCCGTGCAGGCGGAGTACTACGCGCTCGAGGGGCTGACGCAGCTCCTCCATTCAGTCGAGCTGATCCGGCGCCGGCTCAACCCCGGCCTCGAGATCGGCGGCGTCCTGCTCACGATGGTGGACGGGCGGACGCGCCTCGCGCAGCAGGTCGTGGAGGAGGTCCGCCGCCATTTCGGCCCGCTCGTCTTCCGCACCGCAGTGCCCCGCTCGGTGCGGCTCGCCGAGGCGCCGAGCTACGGCCTGCCCGCGATTGCCTACGACCGTCGCTCCGCCGGAGCCGACGCCTACTGGAAGGTGGCGATGGAGCTTGTCGAGCGCGCCTGAGTCCTCCCCCCAGCGTCGCGGCCTCGGCCGCGGGCTGGAAGTCCTGATCGGCGGCCATCCGGTTCCGTCCGAGCTGCTCGAGATACCGGTCGACGCGATTCACCCGAACCCGCGCCAGCCGCGCCGCCGCTTCGAGCCCGAGGCCGCCTCCGGCCTCGCCGAGTCGGTGCGGCGCCAGGGCGTGATCCAGCCGCTGCTCGTGCGCCCGCGCGGTGTCGGCGGCTACGAGATCGTCGCCGGCGAGCGCCGCTGGCGGGCCGCGCGTGAGGCTGGCCGCGCGACGGTGCCGGCCGTCGTCCGCGCCGCCGACGACCGCGACACGCTGCTGCTCGGCCTCGTCGAGAACGTCGCGCGCGAGCAGCTGACGCCGATCGAGGAGGCCCGAGCGTACGCGGTGCTGATCGACGAGTTCGCGCTCTCGCTCGGCGAGGTGGCGGAACGCGTCGGCCGCTCGAAGCCCTCCGTCTCGAACCGCATCCGTCTGCTCGAGCTCCCCGACGACGTGCTTGGGATGGTCGAGCGCGGCCAGCTGAGTGAGGGACACGCCCGGGCGGTGCTCTCCGTCCCCGACCAGGAGGGGCGCCGACGCCTCGCGCGTGAGATCGTGCGGCGCGGCCTCTCCGTGCGGGCCGCCGAGCAGCGGGCGAAGTGGGCCGGAGCGCGACAGCGCCCGCGTACGCGGTCCGTGCAGGTCGATCCGGCGCTCGCCGAGCGGGTGCGCACCGCCGTCGAGCAGCTGACCGGCCGGCCCGCGAGCGTCGCCTCGGGACGGGTTGAGCTGCCCTTCGCCGACGAGCACGACCTCGCCGAGCTGGCCGAGGCGCTCGAGAACGCCGTGGCTACAATGCCCAGCCGCGCGGGCGATTAGCTCAGCTGGTTAGAGCGCCGCTCTGATAAGGCGGAGGTCCCTGGTTCGAATCCAGGATCGCCCACTTCCGGCGCTCAGTGGAGCCGGTGCGTGCGGACGAGGTACTCCTCGACCGCCAGCAGGAACGACTCGTCCTGGGCGAGCTCCACGAGCCGGCCCTTGGTCGCAGCGTCGAGCTCCTGGTCGAGGGCGATCTCGACGACGAAGCTCGGCGTGCCGCCGGATTGTGAGAGCGAGGCCATCCGCAGGAAGATCTTGCGGGCTTCCTCGTTCTGCGAGATCGCCTCGAGCGATTCGAGGTCGTCGAGCCAAAGCGGGCGCACGAGTTTCCAACGATGCCCCTTCCAAGGCAGATACGCAGGGTTCTCGCCCCCAGCTCCTGAGCTATATTCGGGACGAGGTCTCGGGCCGATGCAGGAGATGCTCATCTACGGAGTCAGCTTCGATCTGGTCGGCAAGCAGCCGATCGTCCTGCTGAAGACGTCCGACGGCAACAAGTTCCTGCCGATCTGGATCGGCCATCCGGAGGCGGCCGCGATCCTGATGAAGCTTCAGAGCCAGGCCTCGCCTCGCCCGATGACCCACGACCTCGTGAGCGACATGCTCGAGCAGCTCGGCGCCTCGATCAGCCGCATCACCGTCACAGAACTGCGCGAGAACACCTTCTTTGCGCAGATCACCGTGATCCAGGACGGCCAAGAGATCGAAGTCGACTCCCGCCCCTCCGACGCGATC
>JBJMKE010000044.1:0-8139 GCA_045806005.1 Gaiellaceae bacterium | reverse complement strand
GAGGCGACGCTGCAGGCGCTGCTGGTACTCGACGCCGCCGGCAAGGACGTCGTCTTCCTCGAGACCGTCGGCGCCGGGCAGAGCGAAGTCGAGGTGATCGGGATCGCCGACACCGTCCTGCTCGTGCTCATGCCCGGATCGGGCGACGCGGTGCAGGCGCTGAAGGCGGGGATCATGGAGATCCCGGACGTGATCGCGATCAACAAGATGGACCACCCGGCCGCGAAGACGATGCTCAACGAGGTGCGCTCGATCCTCGGGCTCGATCGCAGCCGGGAGTGGAACCCGCCGATCGTCCTCACCGAGGCCATGCGCGGCGAGCACGTGCCCGAGCTGTGGGAGAAGGTCGAGGAGCACCGCGCGTTCCTCGAGCAGAGTGGGCAGCTGGAGGAGCGGCGGCGGGCGAACCTCGCGCGCGAGGTGTTCGCGGTCGCGGCGAGCCGGGCGGGCCGGCACCTCGAGCAGGCGGTCGCCGACGACGCCGAGTTGCGGCGGCTGCTCGCCGAGGTACAGGCACGGGAGCTCGACCCGCTGACGGCGGTGCGGGAGATACTCGAGAAGGTTTTCCGGATCCACGATGGCGACGGCGACGGCACCCGGGCTCACTGAGATCGAGCGCGCGCGAGAGCGGCTCGAGGGAGTCGCGCGCGTGACGCCGGTCTACCCCTCGGAGACACTGTCGCGGCTCGCGGGCCGGCCGGTGATCCTCAAGGCCGAGAATCTGCAGCGGACCGGCTCGTTCAAGATCCGCGGCGCCTACACCAAGGTCTCGAGCCTCGACTCCGAGCAGCGCGCCGCCGGCGTCGTTGCGGCGAGCGCCGGCAACCACGGCCAGGCGGTGGCCTGGGTCGCGCGCGAGCTCGGCGCGCCGGCGCGGATCTTCATGCCGCTCGACTCGCCGATGGCGAAGTTCGACGCGACCCGCAACTACGGCGCCGAGATCGAGCTCACCGGGCCGGGCTTCGAGGAGACGCTGGAGGCGGCGCAGTCCTACGTCGAGGAGAGCGGCGGCACGTTCGTCCACCCGTACGAGGACACGCTCGTGATGGCCGGCCAGGGCACGATCGGCCTCGAGCTCGCGGAGCAGGTGGACGAGCTCGAGACGGTCGTCCTCCCGATCGGCGGGGGAGGGCTGGCGTCGGGCATCTCGCTCGCGCTGCGGGCGGTGCGGCCGGGGCTGCGGATCGTCGGCGTCCAGGCGGCCGGGACGCGGCCGGGGGGCTCGGGCTACACGATCGCCGACGGGATCGCGGTCAAGGAGCCGGGCGACGTGACGATGGGGATCCTCGGCGAGACGCTCGACGACATCGTCACGGTCGAGGACGAGCAGATCGCAGAGGCGATCGTCCTGCTCGCGGAGCGGACGAAGCTCGTGGTGGAAGGCGCCGGGGCGGCGAGCATCGCCGCGATCCTCGGCGGGCTCGCCGGCGGCTCGGGGCAGGTGCTCGCGCTCCTCTCCGGGGGCAACATCGACGCCTCGCTGATGGTGCAGGTGTTGCGGCGCGGGCTTGCCACCAGCGGCCGCTACCTCGTCGTTCGCACCCAGGTGCTCGACCGGCCGGGCCACCTGGCGGAGCTGCTCGACCTGCTCGCCGCCGAGCGTGTGAGCGTCGTCGAGGTCGCGCACCAGCGAGAGGCGGCCGGAGTGCCGGTGGGGCACACCGGGGTGGAGCTGACGCTGCTCACCCGCGACGCCGAGCACTGCGAGGCGCTGCTCGCACAGATGCGCGAGTGGGGCTACCCGGTCGAGCGGCTCGATTGAGCCGTCGCTTCGACGAGCTGCCCGGCCTGGTCGAGGCGAAGCTCGGGGAGCACGCGCGCGTCGTCCTCGTCTACTTCGACGCCTTCGGGTGGCGGTTCCTCGAGCGCCACGCCGACCATCCGGTCTTCGCCGGCGCGGAGGTCGAGCGCTGGTCGTCCTGCTTCCCGTCGACGACGACCGTCCACTCGACGACGATCCATTCCGGGCTGCCGCTCGGCGAGCACGGCCTCTACGAGTGGCACGTCCTCGAGCCCCGGCTCAACCGGCTCGTCACGCCGCTGTGGTTCTGCTTCGCCGGCGACGACCGTCCCGGCACGCTCTTCGACGCCGGCTTCTCGGCGCACGACCTCTTCCCCGACCGGACGCTCTACCGGCGGCTCCTCCCGCTGCCGAGCCACGTGGCGATGCCGGCCGGGATCGCACGCTCGCAGACGAGCCAGCTGCTCCTGCAGCCGGCGACCGTCCATCCCTTCGACGACACCGCCGAAGGGTTCGCCCGGCTGTGCGGGGCGCTCGCGGCCGAGGAGCGCGCCTACGGGACGATCTACCTCGGCGAGGCGGACGCGCTGATGCACATGACCGGGCCGGACGCCCCCGAGGTCGCGGCGCTGATGGAGGAGCACCTGTCGGCCATCGCGGCGGCGCCGTGGCCGGAGGGGACGCTCGTCCTGCTGACGGCCGACCACGGGATGGAGGCGATCTCGCCGGAGCGGACTACCTACGTGAACGTCGTCTGGCCCGAGCTCGCGCAGCATCTGGCCGTGGGCGCCGACGGCAAGCCGCTCGCGCCTGCGGGGTCCTGCCGCGACCTCTTCCTGCACGTCCTGCCGGAGCGGCTGGACGAGGTCGAGGCGCGGCTGGCCGACCTGCTCGCCGGCGTCGCCGAGGTGCGGAAGGTCGAGGCGCTGCTCGCCGACGGGCTGTTCGGGCCGAACGTCACCGAGGCCCTGACCTCGCGGCTGGCGAACCTCGTCGTCCTGCCGGCTCCCGGCGAGGCGGCCTACTGGCTCGAGCCGGGCCGCTTCGAGCAGCGGTTCTTCGGCCAGCACGGCGGCCTGTCCCCGAACGAGATGGAGATTCCGCTCGTCAGCTGGGTCGCTTAGAGCTTCTAACGGAATGACCACGCCCGTGCTTCATTGCGTTAGGAGCTCATAGCCCGCCGCGCGGCCCGTAGCCTTGCTCCCATGGGGGCGGAAGGCGCGCCCGACCGCCTCGGCTCCGCGAGGGAGCGGCGTCGGGCAGGGATCCGGCGCGGGATGCCGTTCGGCGTCGCGGTCTTCGCGATCTCGATCTCGTTCGGGGTGCTGGCGCGGCCGGTGATGGGCGCGGTGGCCCCGATCGTGATGTCCATCGTGGTCTTCTCCGGCTCGGCGCAGTTCGGTGCTCTGGCCGTGCTGCTCGCCGGCGGCAGCGCGGGGGCGGCGGTCGCGGCAGGCGTCCTGCTCAACGCGCGCTATCTGGCGATGGGGCTCGCTCTGGCCCCCTCGTTGCGCGGGCGCGCGCTGTCGAGGGCGGCGTTCGCCATGACCCAGGTGGACGCGTCCTGGGCGGCGGCGAGCAGGGGCGACGGCAGCTTCGACCCCTGGTACATGGTCGGGGTCAGCATTCCGCAGTACGTCGGCTGGGTCCTGGGCACGGTGGTCGGGGTGTTCATCGGGCCGGTGCTCGACCCGGAGGCGCTCGGCCTCGACGCGCTGTTCCCGGCCTTCTTCCTCGCCCTGCTCTTCGCGGAGGTGCGGGGGCGGCGCCGGCTCGCCGCCGCCTGCGGCGGGGCGGCGATCGCTCTCGTCCTGACTCCCTTCGTGCCGGCCGGGCTGCCGATCCTCGCCGCGTCGGCCGCGGCGGTCGGCGCCTCGAGGCTGCGCCCGTGACCGCGGTCTGGGTCACGATCGGAGTGCTCGCCGTCGCGACGGCGGTGCTGAAGCTGGCCGGGCCGCTCTTGCTCGGCGGCCGCCCGCTGCGGCCCGGGGCGATGAGCGTCGTCGAGCTCCTCGCATCGGCCCTGCTCGCGGCGCTGGTCGTCGTCGAGACGTTCGGTAACGGACGCGGGCTCACGATCGACGCGCGCGTCGTCGGAGTGGCGTTCGCCGCCGTCCTGCTCCTGAGGCGGGCCCCGATGGTCGTGGTGGTGCTCGGCGCGGCGGCCGCGACCGCCCTCACCCGGCTCCTGGTGGGCGGCTAGCTGCCGCAGCGGCGGAAGGACGTCGTTTTTCCGCCGCGGGCGCGCCAGTCGGTGAGGCCGCCGTCGAGCACGGGCCGCGCCTCGATCCCCGCCGCCTGCAGCACGCTGGCGGCTACCGCGGCGCGAGGCCCGCTCTCACAGATCGTGACGACGGGGCGGCCGTCGAGGAGGCCCGCCTCCGCCGCGGCGCGAGCGGTGCGATAGGGGAGATGGCGCGAACCGGGGATGTGGCCCTCGTCCCGCTCGTCCGCCTCCCGCACGTCGAGCAGCTCGACCGCGTCGTCGGCGAGCAGCCGCTCGAGCTCCTCGAGCGAGATCGGCTCGAGCCGCTCCTCGCCGCCGCCCTCCTCCCAGCCGGCGATCCCGAACAGGCCGACGGCGTTGAGCGCCGCCGCGGCTCGGGCGGCGTCGGCCCCGTCCGCCGCGTGGAGGACGACCGGCAGCTCGGGGAGGACGAACGCCGCCTTCGTCGCGAAGCCGGTGCCGGAGACCGGGATGCCGACCGCGCCGGGGCGGTGCCCGGCCGCGAACACGTCCGTCGGCCGGACGTCGAGGACGATCGCCTCCTCGGGCACCGAGCCGATCCGCTCGAGCGGCGGCTGGGCGCCGAGGAAGTCGCCACGGTTGAGCTCCACGATCCGCTCCATGTTCGGCGGCCTGGGCGGCTGCGGGCCGGCCGCGCCGGCGAGGAAGTCGCCCAGCTCGGTCTGCAGCGCCGGATTGAAACGCCGCTCGAAGCCGATCGTGGTCGACGCCTTCGAGCTCATGGCCGCGCCGCAGAGCGAGCCCGCGACGTGACCCGGAAAGACCTCGACGCCGTCGCCGAGCTCGACGAGCCGGCGCAGGCTGTGGAAGAGGCCCTCCGCGCCCTCGACCGCCTCGACGGCGAGGTCGGGCCGGGCCGCGTCGCCGACGAAGAGCGAGTCGCCGGTGAGGACGAGCCAGGGCTCGTCGGCACGCGAGCGGTCGACGACGGCGAAGCAACAGTGCTCCGGCCGGTGCCCCGGTGTGTGGATCGTGCGCAGGACGACGTCGCCGAGCTCGATCTCCGTTCCGTCGGAGAGCGGCTCGTGCGGGAACGTCGCCTCGGCCGCGCCGTGCAGGCGGACCGGGATCCCGTGCTCGAGCGCGAGGCGCCCGTGCCCCGAGACATGGTCGGCGTGCGTGTGCGTCTCGAGGACGCCGACGAGCCGGACTTCGCGGCGCTCCGCCTCTTCCAGCACGGGCTCGATCGCATACGGGGGATCGACGACCACCGCGACGCCCGCCTGCTCGTCGGCGACGAGGTAGGAGGCGCAGCCGAGGTCGTCGCTCAGGAACTGCTGGAACAGCACGGCGCGACGCTAACACCCATCACGGCTATGAATCCGAAAGCGAGACCCGCGCGTGCTCCTCGTCGAGCAGCCGCAGCACGAACCAGCCGATCGCGAGGAGGAAGACGAGCGTCTGCTCGCCGTTCATGAGGATCCCGCCGAGGTTCTGGTCGCTCACGTGCGACAGGCCCCAGAGGCGCGGCGCGTGCTCGTAGAACGAGTAGAAGGGCCGGCTGGAGAAGATGTAGGCGAGACCGAGGAAGGAGGAGCCGACGAACGCGACGGCGAGGTAGCCGAGGCCCTCCGGCGGCGAGAGACGGCCCGTGACGATCGGCCACCAGAAGAGCAGGCCGGCCGCCATCAGGATCCCGTGCTCGATGTTCAGCCCCCAGCCGGTGTCGAGCGCCCAGTTGTAGAAGAGGGCGATGTGGGTGCAGTACCAGGCGGCGAGCCAGACCGGGAGGATCCACCACGGGCTCAGCCGGTCCAGGCCGCGCCGGCCGAGCTCGGCGCGCATCCGCGGCGTCAGGCCGAGGACGACGAGCAGCGGCGCCACGTCCGCGATCAGGGCGTTCTGCAGCAGGTGCATGAGCAGCAGGTACTTGGACGCGATCGTCTCGAGCGGCGAGTTGAGCGACGACGCGATGAGGAAGAGCCCCGAGGCGAACGAGGCAGCGCGCCACGCGGACGGCGGCTCGACGCGGGCCGAGCGCACGTAGAGCACGGCGCCGGCGACGGCCAGCGCAAGGAAGAACGGCTCCCAGCTGAAGTCCGTCGGGCTCATGTGGCTGAGGGCGCGAAGCCCGCGCGGGAGCGGCTCCAGCGCGGCCACAGGAGCAGCGCGACGCAGGTGCCGAGCGTGGCGAGCTGCTCGACCATCATCACGATCCCGGCCAGCTGCTGGTCGGTGACGGCCGAGATCCCGTACGCGCCCCGGTACGCCGGGTAGAGCGGCGTGAAGGAGAAGACGAGCACGTCGGTGAGGATCTGCCCCGTCGCGAACATCGCAGCGGCGAGCGCGACGCGGCCGCCGACGGTCAGGCGCCGGTGGGAGCCGGGGTCGATGAGCAGCGTCCAGACGAGGATCCCGGTGAACACCCAGCAGACGTGCTCGAAGTCGTGCAGGGCCGGATGCGCCAGGGCGTAGTCGTAGACGTGGGGGATGTGCCAGATCGCGAGGTTCGCCGCCCAGAGCGAGAACGCGACGCGCGGCCGGAGCAGCGTGCCGACGACGGCGCGCACGCGCGCGTTCCGGGCGAGCGGCGCCAGGACCGCCGCGGGCAGGAAGAAGACGAGCAGCGGCCCGCGGAGCGCGCAGATCATCAGCGCGGGCCCGAGGTCGCCGATCAGGACGTGCTGGGCCATGTGCGCCGAGAGCAGCTTGTCGTCGGCGAGCCGGTCGAGCGGCCCGACCACCGCAAACAGGCTCACGCCGAGCCCCGCGGCGAAGAGCGCGATCCGATCCCAGCCCGCGAGGTCGGCACGACCTCGGCGGCGCAGTCGCACGACGGCCTGGGCGAAGAGCAGCGACGCCACAGCGGCGGCGAGGACCGGGATCACGCCCTCGATTGTGCCTCCGATCCAGTTGGAGCCGTCGCCGCGGCGGTTGTAAGCTGACCCGGTGAAGGCTCTGTCGCGCCTCGCGGCTCGGCTGGCTCCTCTCGGCGCTGCGGCGGCCGCAAGCTTCCTCGTCGTGGGCGCGGCAGGCGCTGCTCAGACGCAGACCTTCACCGCCTCGTACACGGGCACCGCTTCTGGCTACGCGAGTGGGGACAAGGCCTTTGGCACCGGGACGATGTCCGGGCGCGGCCGGCTGATCGGCAGGAGCACGCTGAAGGGCTTCGGGGTCGGCAACTTCACGAGCTCGGGGTGCGCCACCTTCGGCGGGAGAGTCACGCTCAAGGGCGCGCGCGGCTCCCTACGGCTGAAGATGTACAGCGCGCATGCGTGTGCCGGCAGCAGCGCGGCGGACAGCGTCCCGTTCTCCGGCAGGGCACGGGTCGTCGGCGGCACCAGGGCCTTCGCCGGCGCCCGCGGAGCGCTCAGGTTCACGGGGACCTACACGCGCTCGACCAGGGCGGTCTCGGTCTCGCTGCGAGGCCGGATCAGCTACTGACGACTGCCGGACTGGCCGTGCCCCTTTTGGACACGGCCGGAACCAGGTTCCGGCCATGTCCCTAGAAGGCGAGCCTTCGCGCGATCAGACCACGCTGCGCCGCGGATTTGCGGATCTGCCGTGACCGATTTGGCCACGTCCGGTACCTGGTTCCGGCCGTGTCCCTAAAAGCCGAGGAGTCGCGCGATCACCATGCGCTGCACCTCGTTCGTGCCTTCGCCGATCTCGAGGATCTTCTGGTCGCGGTAGAGGCGCGCGATCGCGAACTCCTCCATGAAGCCGTAGCCGCCGTGGATCTGCAGCGCGGCGTTCACCGCGCGGTTCGACAGCAGCCCCGTGAAGAGCTTCGCCTGCGCCGCCGCGAGCGCGAACGGCTTCCCCTCGTCCTTGAGCCAGGCCGCCCGCAGGACGAGCTGCCGGCCGGCCTCGATCTCCGTCGCCATGTCGGCGAGCTGGAACTGGATCGCCTGGAAGCTCGCGATCGGCCGCCCGAACTGTTGCCGCTCCTGCGCGTAGGCGGCGGCGAGGTCGTACGCGCCCTGCGCGAGCCCGACGCCCATCGCCGCGACGGAGATTCGGCCGCCGTCGAGGATGTCGAGGAACTGCTTGAACCCGCGCCCGCGCTCGCCGAGGAGGTTCCCTTCGGGAACGGCACAGGAGCGGAAGGAGAGCTCGCGCGTGTCGGACGCGCGCCAGCCGAGCTTATGCATCGGCGCCGAGATCTCGTAGCCGGCGGTGCCGTTCGGGACGATGAGGTTCGAGATCT
>JBJMKE010000043.1:0-6460 GCA_045806005.1 Gaiellaceae bacterium | reverse complement strand
GCGGTCTCGCGCTCGGTGAGGCCGGCGGCGCGCGCCGCGCTCTCGCCGGGATCGGGCAGGCCGATCGCGCTGTAGACCGTCCCGTCGACCGCCTGGCGGAGCGCGGAGGGCAGGTCGATCGGATTGATGCTCTTGACGATGAAGGCGCTGGCGCCGCGCTTGAGCACGGTCTGGATCACGTTCTCGTCCGTGGAGACCGAGAGGACGACCACCTTCACGTCGGGATGCTGCTTGCGGATACGGCTCAGGCAGGCGAGCCCGTCGGCGCCCGGCATGCGCAGGTCGAGCAGCACGATGTCGGGATTCGTGCGGCCGACGAGCGGCAGCACCTGCGAGCCGGAGTTGCACTCGCCGACGACCTCGAAGTCGGGCGCCTCCTCAAGCGCTCGCTTCACTCCCTCAACAATGAGACGATGATCGTCTGCGATGAGAACTCTCATGCCGGAATCGTAGTCGGAGGACCTGTCGTCTCCGGAGGCGCGGGGCCTTGAATACCGCTGCTCCGACCAGACGAGCACATGTGCTCATCGCGGCCGAGCGCCTGCCGACGCGCGTAGGTCTCCGGCTGGCGCTCGAGCCGGAAGCGCGGTGCACGGAGGCGGCCGACGCCGAGTCGGCCGTGGACGCGGCTGTGCGCGACCGTCCCGACGTCTGCCTCCTCGGGCTCGATCCCTCCGGTCAGACCCTCAGGGTCGTGAACGAGATCGCAACGCGAGTTCCGTCCGCCTGCGTCATCCTCCTCACGAACAAGCTCGACGAGGAGGAGTTCATGGCCGCGGTGCGGGCGGGTGCGAGCGGCTACCTCACGCAGAGCCTCGACCCGGCGCGGCTCCCATTCGTCGTCCAGGGCGCCCTGCGCGGCGAGCCGGCCGTGCCGCGGAGGTTCGTCTCCCGGCTGCTCGACGAGCTGAGGACGCGCGAGCGGCGGCGCTCGGTCGTCCTCGCCGGCAAGGGCCGGGTCGCGCTCACGGCGCGCGAGTGGGAGGTCGCCGAGATGCTGTTGCGCAAGGCGAACACCGCCGAGATCGCCACCGAGCTCGGCGTCGCTCCCGTGACGGTGCGCCGCCACGTCGGCTCCGTCGAGCGCAAGCTCGGAGTCTCGACGCGGGCCGAGGTCGTCGCGCTGCTCACGACCGAAGCCGGCGCGACAGCAGGCTGAGCCTTCGCTCAGCTCTATGAGCTGAGCGGCAGGGTGAAGGCGACACAAGCGCCGCCCTGCGGGCGGTTCTCGGCCCAGATCCGGCCGCCGTGCGCCTCGACCAGACCGCGGGCGATCGCCAGCCCGAGGCCGGCTCCGCTGCCGCTGCGCGCGCGGTCCGCCCGCCAGAAGCGCTCGAACATCCGCGCCGGCGCCTCCTCCGACAGGCCCTCGCCGCTGTCCTCCACCCGCAACAAGAGATCGGAGGCGCGCTGCTCGACGCGGACCGCAACCGAGCCGTCCGACGGCGTGTGGCGCAGCGCGTTCGTCACGAGGTTGGAAAGGACGCGCTCGAACTTGTCCGGCGCCAGCCGCGCTTCGAGCTTCTCGTCGACGTCGGCGCTCAGCGCGACGCCGCGAGCCTCGGCCTCCGGCTGGAGCACCCGCAACGCGGCGGCGACGAGCGGCGCGACGGGCATGCGCCGCAGCTCGAGCGTGAGCACGCCGGCATCGATCCGCGCCAGCTCGAAGAGGTCGTCGACGAGCACCGAGAGCGTCCGCACCTGCTCGCGGAGCGTCGGCAGGTAGGCCTCGGCCGGCACGAGCCCGTCCTCGATCGCCTCGAGCATCGCCTGCAGCGAGGCGATCGGAGCGCGGAGGTCGTGGCTCGCCCAGGCGACGAGCTCCCGCCGGGCGTCGAAGAGCTGCTCGAGCGCCGAGGCCATCGCGTTGAAGGAAGCGGCGAGCTCCGCGATCTCCCCGGCGCCCTCGACCGGAGCCCGCGCCGACAGGTCCCCGGCGGCCAGCGATCGGGAGGCTGCGCCGACGCGCTGCAGCGAGGCCGTGATCGAGCGGGCGAGCACGAGTGCCGCGAACACGGCGGCGGTGGCCGAGCCGGCGGCGACGGCGAGGATCTTCATGTCGGCGCCCATGTGGAACATGACCCAGCCCGACAGCAGGACGGCGGCGAGCGGTACGCAGACCGCGATGAGCGCGAGGCCGACAAGCTGGAGCGAGACCGTGGGTGCACGCCGGAGGAGCAAGGCGAGGACGAGGCCAGAGGCGAGGCTGCCGGCGGCAACGACGAGGGCGAGCTGGATCATGGATCGAGGCGGTAGCCGACGCCCCAGACGGTGCGCAGGTGCAGGGGCCGGGCCGGGTCGGGCTCGATCTTCTCCCGCAGCCGCCGCACATGGACGGTCACCGTGCCGGTGTCGACGGCTGCCTCGTAGCCCCAGACGCGGGCCATCAGCTGGTCGCGGGAGAAGACGTGGCGGGGGTGCGAGGCGAGGAACCAGAGCAGCTCGAACTCCTTCGCCGTGAGCTGGACGGCGTTGCCGTCGCGACGCGCCTCGCGACTGCCGCCGTCGAGCTCGATCTCGCCGAAGACGATCGTCTCGCGCGGCGGCGTGTCAGCGTTGCTGCGCCGGAGAACCGAGCGCACACGCGCCGCGAGCTCGCGCGGCGAGAAGGGCTTCGTGACGTAGTCGTCAGCCCCGAGCTCGAGCCCCACGATGCGGTCGGCTTCCTCGCCGCGGGCGGTGAGCAGGATCACGGGCAGGCTCGAGCGGCCACGGATCCAGCGGCAGAGCGACAGGCCGTCCGTTCCCGGCAGCATCACGTCGAGCACGACGAGGCTCGGCTCCCGCTGCTCGATGAGGTCCCGGGCGGCGTCGCCGTCAGAGGCCGTCAGCGTCCGGAAGCCATCGCGCTCGAGGTAGCGGACGACGACGTCCCGCACGATCGGCTCGTCGTCGACGACCAACACGGTCTGCTGCATCTCCCTAGTGTGGTTTCGGGTCGAGCGTCGCGGGGCTCGGCGTGCCACGGTCGATGTGGATGCCTTCCGGCTCCCACTTCGCGTGGTGCTTCGTCGCCCACTCGACGCGGACATCACCGAGCGTCATCCCGCGCAGCGCGTGCCGCGTCGCAGGATGGATCAGCGCGAGATACAGGTGCCCCACGAGGAGCGCGAGCGAGACGTACATCAGGCCGTCGTGCAGGAGCACCGTGCTCGCGAAGCGGTAGCGCGTGTCCTGCTCGCCGAACCAGAGGAGAAGGCCGGAGGCGCCGAACAGGACGGCGAACGCGGCGGTGAGGACGGCGTTGATCTTCTGGCCGGCATTGAACCTCCCTTGCGGGGCCTTACCTCCACGGAGCCAGCGCAAGTCGTCGCGGTCGAACGTGTCGAGCTCGCGTGCGGTCGCGAGCATCCGGCGCCCGCCGAGGACGATGACGGCGGCAAGCACGCTCAACCAGGCGACGCCTCCCCAGAAGTGGATGTACTGGACGGTCTGCCGTCGCGAGACGAGGACCGAGAGGCGGGGGAGGTACAGGATCAGCCCGGTTACGAGGAGAAAGAAGAAGCCGAGCGCGTTGACCCAGTGGAGCAGGCGCTCGGTCCGGGAGAAACGAGGGACGTACCCGGCCTTCTTCACGTTCCGTACCCGTTCGAGCGGCCGACCCAGGCGTTCTGGTCGTAGCCGAGCTGCTCCCAGTAGCCGAGCTGCTCCTGCGGGACGAGGTTGATCTCCGCCAGCCACTTGACGTTCTTGTAGCCGTACATCTCCGGAATGATCAGCCGCACCGGCGCACCGTGCTCGCGCAGCAGCGGCTTCCCGTCCATCTCGTAGGCGAGCATTGCGTCGCGCAGCGAGGCCTGTTTGAGGGTCAGGTAGTCGGTGTAGGGCACCTCCATCGAGACGAACTCGAGGGCTTGCGCCGAGACGTGCGGCTTGGCGGCGGCGAGAACGTCGTGGATCCGAACGCCACCCCAGCGGACGTTGTTCACGCTCCAGCCGGTGACGCAGTGGAAGTTCGAGACCTGCTCGACGCGGGGCAGCGCGCGCAGCTCGTCGTACGTCAGCGAAACCGGCTGCTCGACGAGGCCGCCGATCTTCAGCCGCCAGGTCGCGCGATCGAAGACCGGCATCTGGCCGGAGATCGTGTAGATGCGCCACCCGCCGGTGGGCAGGATCGGCGCGATGGCGTTCGCGACCGGGGAGATCACGCCGGTGACGTGATCCCACGCGGCCTTGCCCCAGTAGAGGGAGGAGATGCCGCCCGCCACGGTGACGAGGAACAGCCTTCGCCCGTAACGGCGCGGCTCCTCGTCGGGCTGGGGGTCGTGCTCGGTGACGGGCGGCGAGTCCATCTACATGTGCGCCACGCCGGCGAAGAGCTTGCCGCGGAGCTCACCCGGATGGCCTTTCGTCGCGACCCAGACCCAGTAGTGGCCGGGCTTCGTCTCGATCAGCTGGAGAGACTTCTTCGGCACCATCGCGCAGCCCTTCGCACGGTACATGCGACCCAGGTGGGCCACGGTCATCCCGCTCTTGTCACGGATCGTTGCGCCGAGCGCGTGCATCGTGTGGAGCTGGAACTTCCAGCAGAGCCGGTGCCCTTTCGAGTGTGCCGTCAGGTTGACGATGCCCGTCTCACCCATGCCGGACAGGTGCGCGCCGAGCTGGGGATGCATCATTCCGGCCGACGCAGCAGGCACGAGTGCGAGCGCCGCTGCGGCAACGGCCGCCGGGGCGAATCTCTTCAGGCGCATCAGTACTCCTTTCGGCGTGCGGACTCCGACGGTTTGAAGGATCCACCCCGAGGATTGCCGCGGGATGAGCGAGCCCTTACGGGTTCCTTAAATCGCTACTCGGGCGTGACGTAGGCGGCGGTGAGACCGCCGTCGACCACGAACGTCGCCGCGTTCACGTAACTCGACTCGTCGCTCGCAAGGAACAGGGCCGCGTTCACGATCTCGCGCGGCTGGGCCATCCGTCCCATCGGCAGGTGGACGAGCCGCCGCTCGGCCGCGCCGGGTGTCTCGCCCCAGATCCGCAGCAGCAGCGGAGTCTCGACCGGCCCCGGGCAGAGCGCATTCACGCGGACTCCCTGCCGCGCGAACTGGACGCCGAGCTCCTTGCTCAGCGAGAGCACGGCGCCCTTGGAGGCGGTGTACGAGATCTGCGAGGTCGCCGCGCCGACTAGCGCTACGAAGGAGGCGACGTTGATCACCGAGCCGCCGCCGCGCTCGAGCAGGTGCGGGATGCCGTGCTTGCAGCAGAGATAGACGCCGCGTGTGTTCACGGCCTGCACGCGTTCCCAGGCGTCGAGATCGGTCTCGAGGATCGAGGCGTCGTCGGCGGGGGAGACGCCGGCGTTGTTGTACAGGACGTCGATGCCGCCGAAGCGCTCGGTCGCCGCCGCGTACATCGCCCGGACCGACGCCTCGTCCGAGACGTCGGCCTGCACCGGTAGCCCGCCGACCTCGTCCGCGACCTTCTCCGCGGCGCCGCCGTCGACGTCGGCGACGACGACCCGCGCACTCTCCTCGACGAAGCGGACGGCCGCGTCGGCGCCCATCCCGCCGCCGGCGCCCGTGATCACGCAGACCTTGCCCTCGAGACGTCCGGCCATCAGCCCTCCGTGGAGTAGAAGACGTTCTTGATCTCGCTGTAGCCGGCGAGGCCGTGCATCCCCAGCTCCCGGCCGAAGCCGCTCCGCTTGAAGCCGCCGAACGGCGTCGAGGGGCGCACCGACGAGTTCGAGTTGATCGAGAGGACGCCCGTCTCGATCGCGCGTGCCACCCGCAGCGCGCGGCCGCCGTTCTCCGTCCAGATCGAGCCCGAGAGACCGTACTCGGAGTCGTTCGCGATCCGGATCGCCTCGGCCTCGTCGGCGAACGGGATCAGGGCTGCGACCGGGCCGAACACCTCTTCGCGCGCGATCCGGTCCTCCGGTCGCGCCTCGACGAGCGTGGCCGGGAACCAGAAGCCGCTGCCGTCGGGCGCCTCGCCGCGGAAGAGCGGGTCGCCCTCGAGGAAGCTCGCGACCGTCTCCCGGTGCGCGGCCGAGATGAGAGGCCCCATCTCGGTCGCGTCGTCCTCCGGGTCGCCCACCCTGACGCCGCGCGTGGCCTCGACGAGGAGACCGGCGAAGCGGTCGTAGACGCTCGCCTCGACCAGGATCCGCGAGCGGGCGCAGCAATCCTGGCCGGCGTTGTCGAACACGGCATACGGCGCGGCGGCCGCGGCGCGCTCGAGGTCGGCGTCGGCGAAGACGACGTTCGCGGACTTGCCGCCGAGCTCGAGGGTGACGCGCTTGATCGTGCCCGCGGCGCCGCGCATCACCTCCTGCCCGACCTCGGTCGAGCCCGTGAAGCCGATCTTCGCCACGTCCGGGTGCTCGACGAGCCGCGTGCCGACGACCGAGCCCTTGCCCGGGAGGATGTTGACCACGCCCTCGGGGATGCCCGCCTCGAGTGCGAGCTCGCCGAGCCGCAACGTGGAGAGCGGCGTGAGCTCCGCCGGCTTGAGGACG
>JBJMKE010000042.1:0-6293 GCA_045806005.1 Gaiellaceae bacterium | reverse complement strand
ACGTCGCGCGACTCCTTGATCGGCTTGCCGCCGTTGAGCGACTCGAGGACGGCGAACTCGCGCGAGCGCTCCTGGAGGATGCGCGCGATGCGGAAGAGGTACTTCGCCCGCTCGGAGCCGGGAAGCGAGGACCAGCCGTCGCTGTATGCCTCGCGCGCGGCGTTGACCGCGCCGTCCACGTCGGCCGCGGTCGCCTGGCCGACGCTCGCGAGCACCTCCTCGTCGCGCGGGGCGATCGTCTCGTAGCTCTCCGCCGGCTCGAGCCACTCGCCGCCGACGTAGTAGCCGTACCGGTCTCGGATGTGGACGATCTCGCGGGACTCGGGCGCACTCGCATACGTCCAGTCACCGGGGACGCCGATCTCGCGCGACTGCTTGTCGAGCTCAGCCACGCCTGCTCCGGGCGGGTCCGCTGGGGACGGGGGAGCGCGGTGGGCGCGTTCCCCAAACCCACCCCCCACCCTTATGGGAGGGGGCGATCTTAGGGCGGCGAGCGTCTCGAATCTGTGCCGTCTGCGTCATGAAATCGTGCCTCTTCAGTCCAGGGTGAAGTAGTCGCCGCTCTGGTACGTGCCGGTGCGCTCCTTGCGCAGCTGCATGAGGATGTCGTTCAGCAGCGACGATGCGCCGAGCCGGTAGAGGTCGGGCGTCAGCCACTCCGGGCCGAGGGTCTCGTGCACGAGCACGAGGTGCTGCACCGCCTGCTTCGCCTGCCGGATCCCGCCGGCCGCCTTGAAGCCGACGCGCCGCCCCGTCTCCCCGTGCACGTCCCGGATCGCCTCGAGCATGCACAGCGCGACAGGCAGCGTCGCCGCGGGCGAGATCTTCCCCGTCGACGTCTTGACGAAGTCCGCTCCGGCCGCGATCGCGAGCAGCGTCGCCCGCCGCACGTTGTCGTAGGTGCCCAGCTCTCCGGTCTCGAGGATCACCTTCAGGTGCGCGACGCCACACGCCTCCTTGACCTGCACGATCTCGTCGTAGACCTTCGCGTACCGCCCAGAGAGGAAGGCGCCACGGTCGATGACCATGTCGATCTCGTCCGCGCCGAGCTCGACAGCCGAGCGGACGTCGGCGAGCTTGACGGCGATCGGGTACTGGCCGGACGGGAACCCGGTCGCGACGGCCGCGACCTTCACGTCGCTCCCCGCGAGTCGCTCGCGCACGGCCGGTACGAGGTTGGGGTAGACGCAGACCGCGGCGACCGGCGGCACGGACGGATCCGACGGATCCGGCCGGCGCGCCTTCGACGCGATCGCCGCCGCCTTCCCAGGGGTGTCGGAGCCCTCGAGCGTCGTCAGGTCGGTGGTGCGGATCGCGAGCAGCAACGCCCAGACCTTCGCCTCGCGCTTGATCGACCGCTTCGCGAGTGACGCCGCCCGCTCTTCGAGCGAGACCGCGTCGACCGCGCCGATCCGCGGGAGACGGGCCTCGAGCGGCAGCTCGAACCCCGCCGGCAATGCTGGCGCCTGCGCCATGAGCTGAGTCTAGTCCGGGCTACCCTGTCTCCATGAAGAGGGCTCTTGCCGGGCTCGCCACGTTGGCGGCGGTCGCGGTGGTGACGGCGTGCGTCAAGCCCGGGCCGGCGAGCTCCGGGGAGGCGCCGGACACACACCGCGCGCCCAGGACGGGCTTTTCCAACACGGCCGAGACCGTGATGGGAACCCTCGTCGCGCCGCCGTCGCCGAGATTCCTCGCGCGGGTGCGGAACGGGAAGATGGGGGGCGTCGTCCTCCTGCGCAACGGCTGGCTGACGCGCAGCACCGCCGAGCGCGTGACCTCGGAGTTGCAGCAGGCCGCGTGCACGCGCGGCGAGCCGCTCCTGATCGCCGTCGACCAGGAGGGCGGGCTCGTCAGGCGGCTCTTCTGGGCGCCGCCCACGGAGGCCCCCGCCTACATGACGAGCCCCGGCGACGCCGAGGCGCAGGCCGCCGGCGCGGCAGTCGCGCTCCGCTCCGTCGGGATCGACGTCGACTTCGCGCCGGTCGTCGACACCCCCGGCTCGGCGCACAGCTTCCTCGGCTCGCGCGCCTTCTCGCATTCCCGCTCCTGGAACGCGTCCATGGCCCGCAGCTTCGTCGGCGGCCTCCAGGGGAACGGGATCGCGGCCACCGCGAAGCACTTCCCCGGCCTCGGCCTCGCGAGCGGCAATACCGACAAGGGCCGGATCGTGATCAGGTCCGCCGCCTGGAAGGTCCGCGAGGGACTGACTCCGTTCGCGAGCGCGATCAAGGCCGGCGTGAAGCTCGTGATGGTCTCGACCGCGATCTATCCCAAGCTCGACCGGTCCGACCGGCCGGCCGCCTTCTCCCCTGCGATCCTCGACGGGATCCTGCGCAAGCAGCTCGGCTTCAAGGGCGTGACCGTGACCGACACGCTCACGGCCCCCGCCGCAACCCGGATCCCGCACACGGCGACGCGGGCGATGCTCGCCGGCTCCGACCTCCTCATCTTCGGCGCCGAGAGCGCAAGCGAGCGCGGCTACTCGACGCTCATCGCCGACCAGGCGGGCTCGGCCCGCCTGCGGGCACGCCTCACCGTGGCGGCGGCCCGGATCCGGGCGCTGAAGGCCTGGCTCGCCGGCGAGGGCGGCCCGGCCTGCGCCGCGCCGTGACTTGCGCCGCTAGAGTCCGAGCCGCTCGAGCGTCGCGGCGTCGCGGCGCCACCTCGGCCGCACCTTGACCCTGAGCTCGAGGAAGACGGGATGTCCGAGCAGCGCCTCGATCTCGGGCCTCGCCCGCGTCCCGATGTCCTTCACCATGGCGCCGCCCTTGCCGACGAGGATCAGCTTCTGCGACTCGGTCTCGACGAGGATCGAGGCGCGCACGACCTTCTCCTCCACGTCCTCGACCTCCACCGAGATCGCATGCGGGACCTCGTCCCGCGTCAGCCAGAGCGCCTTCTCGCGAATCAGCTCGGCGAGCTGCAGCTCGAGCGAGAGATCGGTGCGCTGCTCCTGCGGGAAGTAGAGCGGCCCCTCGGGCAGCAGGCCGACGAGCTCGTCCCGCAGCTCCGCCACGCCGTCGCCCGTCTTCGCGCTCACCGGGTGGAGCGCGTGGAAACCCCCGAGCCGCGCGGCGGTGTTCATCTGGGTCGCGATGTGGCCGGCCTTGAGGCGGTCGACCTTGTTGAGCGCGATCACGACCGGCACGCCGAGCCCATAGACGCGCGAGGCGATGAAGCGGTCGCCCGCACCGATCCGCTCGCGGGCGGAGAGGACGAAGACGACGGCCTCGATCTCCTCGAAGGCGGCGTCGACCGTCTTCTGCATCCGCTCGGTGAGCTCGTCGAGCGGCCGCTGGAAGCCCGGCAGGTCGGCGAGCACGAGCTGGTGGTCGTTGCCGTTCGCGATCCCGAAGATGCGCCGCCGCGTCGTCTGCGGCTTGTCGGAGACGATCGCGACCTTGCCGCCGCAGAGCGCGTTCACGAGCGTCGACTTGCCGACGTTCGGCCGCCCGGCGACCGCGACGATGCCTGACCTCATAGGTCCAGCCCCATCCACGGCGCGACGCGTCCCCATTCCGTGACGTGGTCACGGAGGAAGCGTCCGCCGACCTTCTCGTAGAAGCCGACGGCGTTCGGCTCCGCGCCCCACTCCAGCCGCTCCGCCCCGAGCTCCCGTGCGCGGTCGGCGGCAACCCGAAAGAGCCTGCTGCCGAGGCCCTGCCCGATCGCCGCCGGGTCGACCCAGAGGTCGTCGAGAACGGCGATGCCTGCGGCGGGCGGCACGAGCGCCGCCCAGCCGAGGATCGCGCCGTCGGCCTCCGCCACCCACCGCTCACGGTCGCTGTCGAAGGTCAGCCCCTCGGCCCAGCGACGGACGAGGCCGCGGTCGTACCCCCAGTGCGCCTTCGCCTCGAACGTCAGCCGGCGGATCCGCTCCTCGTCGGCGGCGCGCGCCGCGCGCACCGTTATGACGGCAGGTCCCACGTGTCCGGCAGGAGGTCGTCGGCTGCGTACTGGGCGACGGAGCCGTCGGCGCGGCGGAACCAGACGCGCTCGAACCGCCACTCGTGCAGCCACTGGCGGCAGCCGCCGCACGGGGAGGCCGTGATCGCGATCGCCTCGACCTCACCGGGCTTCACGCCTTCGCTCGCCGCCTTTCCGATCGCCGACCGCTCGGCGCAGATGCCGAGCGGATAGGCCGCGTTCTCGACGTTCGCGGCCGCGAAGACGCGCCCGTCGCGCGCGAGGACGGCGGCTCCGACCTGGTAGTCGGAGTACGGCGCGTACGCGTTCACCGCGGCCTCGTCGGCTCGCGCGAGCAACTCGTCGGCCGTCACGCGAGCCCGCCCCCTCCCACGAGGAAGTGCCCGTTCGCCGTGTCGCGCAGCTCCAGCTCGAACCCGAGCGACCGGACACGCTCGGCGAGCTCCTCCGGCGTCCAGCGGCGCTTCACGATCCGGAAGGTCCGCCCGTCGGCGAGCGACCGCGTCTCCTCCCAGTCGGCCTGGTCGGTTCCCGTGTGGGCGTTGTCGCCGGCGCCGCTGTCGACGAGGAACACGCGGCCGCCAAGCTCGAGCGCCTCCCGCACGCCGCCCCAGAACTCGTCGAACCGCTCCTCCGGCACGTGCGAGAGCCAGAAGGAGAAGAAGACGAGGTCGAAGCGCTCGGCCGGCCGCCACTCGAAGACGTCGGCCCGCACGAGCTCGGCCTCCGTCGTGTTGAGCGCGAGCGTCTCGGCGTTCGCGTCGACGGCGACGACGCGGTCCGCCAGCCGCACGAGCTTGCGCGTCCAGATCCCGGTCCCGGCCGCGAGCTCGAGGACGCTGCCCCGTGGCGCGAACGCCTCGAGCGCCGCATCCGCCTCGGCGATGTCCGCGTGCCAGGCCGCGAGCGCGTCCGGCTCGAGCTCGTAGCGGCCGCGGCGGTACCACCAGTCGTCGTACTCCGGCGCGCGCTCGGCGTAGTAGCGCTTCTGCTCGCCGAGTATCTCCCGCTTCACGCGGCCACCGCTTCCTCGAGGAACCGCTCGACGCCGGCGAGCGACTCGGCGTAGCGCGTCGCGCGTGGGTCGGGCCGCCGCACGAGCACCGCCGGGATCCCGAGCGCCTCGGCTCCGAGCACGTCCGCGACGACGTTGTCGCCGACCATCCACGCCTCCGCGGGGCCGAGCCGGTCGAGGACCGAGGCGTACGCCTGCGGATGCGGTTTCTCGTAGCCCGTCTCGGCCGAGCACGAGATCAGCGCGACGACCTCGTCGAGGCCGAGCCCGCCGACGATCTGCCTCAGCTCCGGCACGTGGTTCGAGAGGATCGCATGCGTCCAGCCGGCCTCCGTGAGCCGCTCGAGCGCCGGCAGCGTGTCGTCGAACAGGCTCCAGCCCACGCCGGGGTCGACGTAGAGCCGCCGCGCCGCGTCGGCGAGCTCGAGGGCCCGCTCCGGCGCGTAGCCCGCGGCCTCGTACGCGCGCGCGAGCTGCGGCCGCACCGACGCCCACCACGCCTCCGGCTCGCACAGCTCGGGATGGGCGACGTCGGGCCGGTGCCAAGGGAAGCCGTCGCGCAGGTACGGCCGGAAGACGTCCGCGGAATGGCCGTGACCCGGCTCCTCCGCCTCGAGCGCCTCGGCGAGCAGGATGCTCCAGCCGGTCTCGCCCCGACGGTGCGCGAGCGTCCCGTCGAAGTCCCAGATCAGCAGCCGGGCGCCGCCGCTCATCCGATCAGCTGGAAGACGACCAGGGTCGTGAGCGCGCCGAGCGCGCCGCCGTACGCGACCTCGAGCGCCGAGTGGATCCCCGACTCGACCCGGGTCTGCGCCACGAGCAGCGCCATGATCAGCGTCAGCGAGGAGACGACGAAACGGTGCTGGTCGCCGACGAGGTACGTAACCGCGACCCAGCCCGCGAAGGCGATGGCGGCGTGGCCAGAGGGCAGGCCGCCGCGGAGCGGCGTCCCGCGTCCCGTCCACGCCTTCGTCGCGATCACGAGCAGGACGACGAGGACGAGCGCGACGAGCGTGACCTCGGCCGGCCCCTTCCGCACCTGGTCGAGCAGATGCGTCGTCCGGTGCCCGGCGGCGCTCTCGAACACGAGGTAGCCGACGGCGACCGCCGCGATCGAGGCGATGAGGACGGCGCCGGCTGCGATGTCCTTCGCCAGCTTCGCGTTCGGGTCGAAGGAGGTCGTCGAGACGTCGATCACACCCTCGATCGCGGTGTTCAGCATCTCCGCCACGAGGACGAAGGCGATCGCGAGCACGAGTGCGATCAGCTGGGAGCGCGTGACGCCGAGGGCGATCGCGCCGCCGAAGACGAGCACCGCCGCGAGGAAGTGGATGCGGAGGTTCCGCTGCGT
>JBJMKE010000041.1:0-16022 GCA_045806005.1 Gaiellaceae bacterium | reverse complement strand
TGAGGTTAAGAAAGCGAGCGAGTTGGGCGCTCTTTATCGTTGCCGCTGCGGAACTCGACCTCGCCGCGACACCGGCCGCCCGTACGCACTCCACGGCGGCGAAGAAGCCGATCGTGATCGGCTGGGCGCACGACTCGAGCGGGCCGATGGCCCCGTTCGACGGCCCGGCACTCGCGGCGGCGCAGATCGAGATCGCGAAGATCAACAAAAAGGGCGTCATGGGCCGCAAGATCGTGCTCAAGACCTGTGACACGCAGAAGGACGACGCCACGGCCTCGAAGGCGTGCGCCGACAAGCTGATCTCTCAGGGGGCGAAGATCATCTTCACCACCTGCGACGTCGACCTGGCCTCGCCGGTGGTGCAGGACTCGATCAACCACCACCTGCTCACGATTGCGCCGTGCATCGGCACCGACCAGATGGGGCCGAAGCGGTTCGGCTCGAAGGGCAAGCTCGCCTTCAGCTTCGGCAACGTCGCGCAGGACGAGGGGTCGGCAATGGCCCAGTTCGCCTGGAATCACGGCTGGAAGACCGCCTCTCTCGCGAAGGACACTGCGATCGTCTACTTCAAGGCGGTCGTGAGCGCCTTCAAGGCGCGGTTCACGCAACTCGGCGGCAAGATCAACTACGAGACGACGTACGTGGATAAGACGTACGGTGGAAGCAACGTCGGGAACGCCGTCACCGGGATCAACGGCCACAAGAAGCCTGCTGTGATCGTCACGTCCACGGCGGGCGCCTTCGGGTCGCTCGGCCAGTTCATCACCGGGCTGCGGACGGCGGGCAACAAGACGCCCATCCTCAACTCGTGGGCGGGCGACGGGACGTACTGGGTCGCCGGCCTGAATCCGAAGGTCACGAACTACTGGTTCGTGACGTACGCCAACGCGTTCGGGGGCGACCCGAGCAAGACCGTGAACAAGCTCGCGAAGACGGTCAAGGCCGGAACCGGCGGCTTCGTCACCGGCCCGGCGGCGATCGACGGCGTCGTTACGGCGATCAAGCGGGCGAACGGCTCGCTCGTCGGCTCGAAGCTGGCAGCCGTGATGCAGAGGTTCCACAAGGTGCCGACGCTCTCGGGCAACGTGAGCTTCTCGAAGAAGCTGCACTCGGTCTTCGGCAGGCGGTACCGCGTGATCGAGATCAACAACAACATCCCGATCCAGAAGGGGACGATCGTCGCCAAGAAGGTCCCGAACAGCCCGGACTCGTAGGGCTTGGCGGCGGACGCACAGCAGACCGGGAGGCCCGGGGCATCGCTCCGGGCCTCCTCCGTCTCGCGCTCGTTCGCGGGCGTGCAGGCGCTGCGTGACGTCTCGCTCGAGCTGGGGCCCGGCGAGGTCGTCGGCCTGATCGGGCCGAACGGCGCCGGCAAGTCGACCCTCGTCAACGTCCTCAGCGGCTTCGACCGCCCGAGCAGCGGACGCGTCCTGCTCGGGGAGCAGGACGTGACGCGCTGGTCCGCGCACCGGCGTGGGCGGCACGGGCTTGCGCGCACGTTCCAGCACAGCCACGCCTTCCGCGGGCTGACGGTGCGGGAGAACGTCGAGGTGTCGTCGCTCGGTGTCGGGGCGTCGGGCCGCGAGGCCTCACGGCGCGCGAACGAGCTGCTCGGGCTGCTCGGGCTCTCCGGGCACGCCGAGCGCCCGGCGTCGCAACTCGCGCACGGCGACGAGCGGCGGCTCGGCGTTGCTCGGGCGCTCGCCGGCCAACCACGGTACGTGCTCATGGACGAGCCGGCGGCCGGCCTGCCGGAGGCGGAGGTACCGGACTTCGCCGCGGCGGTGCGCACGGTCCGGGACCGGGGCGCCGGGGTCCTGCTCGTCGACCACAACGTCGCCCTCGTGCTCGAGGTCTGCGAGCGCATCCACGTGCTCGACCAGGGGACGACGCTCGCCGAGGGGACGCCGGCCGAGATCCGCGCGCACCTCGGCGTCGCCGCCGCCTACCTCGGCGAGAGCGCGGCGGTGGAGGAGATCGAGTGACCGCACTCGCGCTCGACGGTCTCGCGGTTCGCTACGGCGCCGTCGACGCGGTGCGAGGACTCTCGCTCGAGATCGACCGCGGCGAGATCGTCGGCCTGATCGGCCCCAACGGCGCCGGCAAGTCGTCGACCTTGCACGCGATCATGGGAGCGGCGCCGGTCGTGGCCGGGGACGTGCTGCTCGACGGCCGGTCGCTCGTCGGCCGCCGCTCCGAGGACGTGGCGCGCCGCGGGGTCGCGCTCGTGCCCGAAGGCCGCCGCATCTTCGGCGAGCTCACGGTGGAGGAGAACCTGCGCCTCGGGCTCGCGGCCCGCCGGAAGAGCCGCAACGGCCGCGGCCTCGCCCGGGCCTACGACCTCTTCCCGGTCCTCCGCGACTTCCGCTCGCGACAGGCGGGCCTGCTGTCGGGCGGGCAGCAGCAGCAGCTCGCGATCGGGCGCGCGCTCGCGGCCGATCCCGACGTGCTCCTGCTCGACGAGCCGTCGCTCGGTCTCGCGCCCAAGATCGTCGACGTCGTCTTCGAGGCGCTCTCCCAGATCAGGGACGCCGGCCTCGCCGTCCTGCTCGTGGAGCAGCGCGCGCAGAGGACGGTCGCGCTGGCGGACCGCTCCCACGTGCTCGCGAACGGCGAGGTCCGCCTCACCCTCGGCCCGGACGACGCGGGCGACACCGACCGCCTCGTCGCCGCCTATCTCGCATGATCCTCGGCTTCCTCAACCTCAGCTGGCCGGTGTTCGCGGACGCCCTCGCGCTCGGCGGCATCTACGCGCTGATGGCCGTGGGGATCGGGCTCGTCTTCGGCGTCCTGCGCCTGGTCAACTTCGCGTACGGCCAGCTGATCATGGCGGGCGCATTCGCCCTCGCCTACGGCGCTCAGTGGGGGCTGCCGAACTGGCTCTCGATCCTCTTCTGCTTCGGCGTCGTGCTCGCGCTGTCGGTGCTGATGGACAGGCTCGTCTTCCGGCCGTTGCGCACACACTCGCCCGCGGTGATGCTCGTCGCGACCTTTGCGGTCGCGTTCCTCCTCCAGAGCATCGCCCTGCTCGCCTTCGGGTCGCTCGGCAAGACCGCCGGCGCGCTCGCACAGCTCCAGGCGCCGTGGGACATCGGCGGCGTCTTCGTCCGGAAGATCGCGATCATCGCGGTCGCGACCGCCGCCGTCTGCCTCGCCTTGCTGCAGCTCCTGCTCTCACGGACGTCGGTGGGGCTGCACATGCGGGCGGCCGCGATGGACTTCCGAACCGCGCGGATCCTCGGCGTGCGCGCGAATCGCGTGATCGGCGGCGCGGTTCTGATCTCGGGGCTGTTCGCCGCCGTCTCGGCGGTGCTCCTCACAGTCGAGCAAACCCAGGTCACCTCCACGTTCGGGCTGTCGGAGACGATCGTCGTGCTCGCAGGTGTCGTCGTCGGCGGCCTCAACCGGCCGGTCCCGGCCACCCTCGGCGGCTTCACGATCGGCTTCGCCTACGGCCTCCTCGGCGGGATCCTCCCCACCAACCAGAGCCAGTACCTGAACAGCTTCATCTTCGCGGCCGTGATCGTCGTGCTGCTCGTCCGGCCGAGCGGGCTCTTCGCCCGAGCGGGCGGCGCCGTGGAGCGGGTATGACGTTGCGGCGGCTCCCGGAGCTCCTCGTGCCGGCGGCGCTCGTCGTCGCGACGGCGCTGCTCGGCCTCGAGGTCTCGAGCTACCTCCAGGCCTATTTCCTCGACACGCTGATCAAGGTCTCGATCGTCGTCGCGCTCTACGTCTTCATCGGCAACTCGGGCGTGGTCTCGTTCGGGACGATCAGCTTCGTCGCGCTCGGTGCCTGGACGGCCGGAGTCCTCACCGTGCCGGAGGATCAGAAGCGGATCACGATTCCGGGCCTCGCCCACTTCCTCGTCACGACGAACGTCGGCAACTACGCCTCGCTCGCGCTTGCCGCGGCCGTCGGCGCCGCCGCCGCGTTCGCCGCCGGGCTCCCGTTGATGCGGCTCTCGGGCCTCGCCGCCGGCATCGCCACCTTCGCGGTGCTCGAGATCACGAACAACGTGCTCACGTACGAGCAGCGGATCGGGCCGGGGCTGAACGCGTTCTCGGGGGTGCCGCAGACGACCGGGATCTGGCAGGGGACGATCGGCGGGCTGATCTGCGTCGCCGCCGCCTACGTCTACCAGCGCACCCGCTTCGGGAGGCTGACCCGGGCAACCCGCGAGGACCCCGCGGCGGCCAGGGCGTCCGGGATCTCGATCTACCGGCAGCGGCTGCTCGCCTTCACGCTCTCGGGCGGGATCGCCGGCTTCGCCGGCGGCCTCTACGTCCATCTCCAGCCGCTGCAGGTGAACGGCCTCTATCTCGATCTCACGTTCATCACGCTCGCGATGCTCGTCGTCGGCGGCGCGGCGAGCCTGCTCGGCGCGGTCGTCGGCGCGCTCGCCGTCAACGGCATCTACTCGTTCTTCTCGGCGGCGACGAACGGGGTCGACGTGCTCGGCTGGCAGCTGAAGGTTCCCGTCGGCACCGCCGAGATCGTGCTGGGCGTGCTGATGACGGTTGTGCTCATCCTCCGGCCGGGTGGAATCACGGGCGGCCGTGAGTTCTCCCTGCCACGGCGCCGCCGCTCCGTGGCCGACCTCGAGAAAGCGAGGGTTCCGACATGAGGTTCAGCATCTACAGCGAGGTGCAGAGCTGGCCGGGCAAGCCCTACGACCGGCTCTACGGCGAGGTGCTCGAGCAGATCGAGAACGCCGACCGCCTCGGCTACGAGACCTACGCGGTGATCGAGCACCTCTTCTTCCCGAAGTTCTCGGCCTCGGCGAACGTCTTCGGGCTGTTCGGGATGGCCGCCACCCGCACGCGCCGGATCAACTTCCGGACGATGCTCCACATCCTCCCCTACCACAACCCGCTCGTCCTCGCGGCCATGATCCACGAGTTCTCGCTGCTCACCGGCGGCCGCTACGAGTTCGGCGTCGGCCGCGGCCACGGCTGGATCCCGCTGCCGGCCGGCGCGCCGCTCGACGAGACGTCGCGGCCGCGCTACGAGGAGGCGCTCGACCTCTTCGTGGAGGCGCTGCACAACGACGTGGTGAGCTTCCATGGGGAGTACTGGAACGTCGACGCCAGCCAGGTCATCCCCTTCAGCGGACACAGGTTCCGCGTCGTCCTCGGCGGCACCTCCGACCGCACGTACGACCTCGCCGCGAAGCACGGCTGGGCGGTCGCCGTGCCGCCGCTCCTCCCGTACGCGGCGCTGAAGGAGCAGCTCGACCTCTATCGCTCCAAATGCGCGGAGTACGGCACGACGCCGGACATCATCTGGATCCACGCCTGCTACATCGACGACGACGCCGAGCTCGCCCGGCGCGAGGCTGAGCGGCACATGCGCGGCTTCCTCGAGGGGAACGCGTCGCCGCTGACCGAGTACCCGGTGCCGCCGGTCGACGCGCTCAACGCGGCCGGCTACGGCTTCTACGCCTCGGGAATCATGGAGAAGCTCGCGGCGACGCCGTACGACGAGATGATCGCGGGCGACATCGTCTGGGTCGGCACGCCGGACGACGTGATCCAGCGGATCCGGGAGACGATCGAGGTCTGCGAGGGGCTGACCGAGATCGCGATCACGACGAATCCCGGCGGCGTCGAGCACTGGAAGGCGATCAAGGCGCAGGAGCTGTTCGCCGAGCACGTGATTCCGGTGATCCAGCGCGAGGCCGAAGGAGTCGCGGTGGGCGCCCCATAGGAAAACGCACGAAATCATGCGAGCATCGTCCGAGAGGGCGAAGATCCAGTCGGCCGTCTCCGTCTCGAGGGCACAGGCCGGCAGGAGGTGCGGCATGAAGAAATTGCTCGTCACGGCGGCGCTCATCGGCGTGTGCGCCCTGATCGCAGGCAGCGCCGCCTGGGGCAGTGGTTCTGGCTCGAGCGCGCAGAAACTCGCCGACCTGTACAGGATCGACCAGATCGAGAAGACCTGGCACAAGGCTGCGTCGCGGAAGAAGGTCGACCTGATGATGTCTCTGTGGGCGCCGAAGGCGACGTTCACGATCGCCGGCAAGACGTACAGGGGCAGGGCCGCGATCCGCCAGGTGTTCGCCCAGGCCGGGCCGTTCCAGCCCCGGAACCACTGGGAGTCCGACACCCCCGCCTACAAGATCCGCATCACGGTCGACGGCGACCGGGGGACGCTCTACTTCGAGTGCCACTACATCGACGTGGACACCCAGAAGGTGGCGGCCGCGGTGGGCGCGGACCAGGACGTCCGGAAGATCAACGGCAGGTGGCTGATCACGAAGGCGATCGCGTCGTCGGTGACGCTGAAGCCATGAGGAGGAGGAAGCAGATGACGCTGCGGAAGTTGCTGATCGTCGGCGCACTCTTTGCGATAGCCGTTCCTGCCGCCGCCCACGGCACGACGAAGCGAAGCTCGAGCGCGAACGTCCGGCGGCTGGCCAACCTGTACCAGATCGACCAGCTCGAGGTGAAGTGGCACAAGGCGACCTCGAAGAAAGACCTCGCGCTGATGATGTCCATCATGGCGCCGAGCGTGACGCTGCAGAGCAACGGCGCGACCTATGTAGGCAAGGCGGCAGTCCGGAAGGTGTTCGCCCACGCGGCTCCCTTCCAGTCCCAGAACCACTGGGTCTCGGACACGCCTGCCTACAAGATTCGCGCGACAGTGGACGGCAACAGCGGCACCCTCTACTTCGAGTGCGACTACATCGACGTCGACACCGGCAAGGTCGCCCTCGCCGTCGGCGGTGACAACGATGTCCGGAAGATCAACGGCAAGTGGCTGTTCACAAAGCTGATCCCGTCCTCGGTCACTCTGAAGCCATGACGAGTCGGTGGCGAGCGACGAGCCGCTGAGGCCCTGACGTTGGCCGAGCTCGTACCAGGGATCCCTCGCTCTACGGCCGCCGGCTTCGTTCGGCGGCTGTTGAGCCGGGGCGACAACCCGCTGGTCCGGGCGGTCGCGAGGCTCCCGGCGAAGCTGCGGACGAAGCTGCTCGCCTCGTTCCTGACGATCGCCGCCCTCCTGGTGCTCGTCTCATTGCTCGGCGTCCATGTCCTCGGCCAGGCGAACTCGCGGTCCGACCGGCTCAAGACACTCCAGGATCACCGGGCGGGCTACCAGACCCTCTTGGCGCAGGCGACCACGGTTCGCGACATCCTCGGTCTCTGCGCCGGCGGCGCCGACGCGTACAAGTTCGCAAACCGCGGCAATGCCCCAGCCGCGTCGGGGACCAACCAATGCCTGCGGGCGATCAACAACGTCATGGGGACGGCCCTGGGCGACCTCTTGCAGGCGAAGCAGCAGCTCGGCTTCACTCCATCTGCCGACGAGGCTCGGCTGTCACGAACCGTCACGCGGGACTACAGAGAGCTCGCGCAGGTCGTGGCCACGATCACCAGCTCCAAGCGTCTCTCCCTCCCGCTCCACCAGCGGGCGGAGCACCTCGCGCGCGACCTCGAGTCCGCAGCCCAGTCGCTCGCGGATCGCACGAGCCATGAGACCAACCTGCTCGTCGCGGCGAACCGCAGCTCGTACCGCAGCTCGCGCAACCTGTTCATCGGCGCGGCGGCCGGCGCAGTCGTGCTTGCGCTCTTGCTCGGCTACATCCTCTCGTGGTCGCTGATCGGGCCGATTCAACGCGTCGTCCGACGGCTGGGTGGGATTGCCTCCGGCGACTTCTCCCGCCACGTGGAAGTCGCCAACCGGGACGAGCTCGGCGACCTCGGCGCCCGCGTCAACCAGATGAACGACGAGCTCCAGCGCGTGTATGGCGAGCTCGAGACCGCGAGCCGACACAAGAGCGAGTTCCTCGCGAACATGTCGCACGAGCTGCGCACACCGCTCAACGCGATCCTCGGCTTCTCCCAGGTGCTGCAGAAGAAGCTGTTCGGCGAGCTGAACTCCAAGCAGGAGGAGTACGTCGAGGACATCCGCTCCTCCGGCAACCACCTGCTCTCGCTGATCAACGACGTGCTCGACCTGTCGAAGGTCGAGGCGGGACAGGTCGAGCTCGAGGTGGCGCCGTTCTCCCTCCGCGAGGCGGTCGAGCGGGGCGTCGTGATGGTGCGCGAACGCGCGAGCAAGAACGGCGTCGCGCTCACCTCCGAGATCGAGCCGGAGGTGCAGGTCATCACGGGCGACGAGCGCCGCATCCGCCAGATCCTGTTCAACCTGCTCTCGAACGCGGTCAAGTTCACGCCGGCGGGCGGCCGTGTCAGCGTCACCGCCGCCTGCGTCGACGGGGAGATCCAGCTCGCGGTGTCCGACACCGGGCCGGGCATCGCGCCCGAGGATCTCGATCGCATCTTCGAGGAGTTCCAGCAGACCGACGTCGGTGCTCGGCAACAGGAGGGCACGGGCCTCGGCCTCGCGCTCTCGCGGCGGCTCGTCGAGCTGCACGGCGGCCGCATCTGGGTCGAGAGCGAGGTCGGCGCCGGCAGCCGCTTCGTGTTCACGCTGCCCGTGCCGCAGGAGGTGGCGGTCTGATGGCGGGCGAGTGCGTCCTGATCGTCGAGGACAACGAGAAGAACATGAAGCTCGTCCGCGACATCCTCCAGGCGACGGGCTACACCCCGATCGAGGCGTCCTCGGGTGAACAGGCCCTCACGCTGGCGGCCGAGAACGCTCCTGCGCTCGTGCTGATGGACATCCAGCTGCCGGACCTGGACGGCGCCGAGGCGCTCCGGCGCCTGCGCTCGGACGAGCGGACGGCGGGGATCCCGGTGCTCGCGCTGACCGCGCAGGCGATGCAGGGCGACCGCGAGCGCTTCCTCGCCGCCGGCTTCGACGGCTACCTCTCGAAGCCGATCGACGTCGACGACCTGATCGAGACCGTGCGGCGCTTCTGCGACGGAGGCGCCGGGTGAGCGAGCAGAAGCCGGCCAAGATCCTCGTCGTCGACGACATCCCCGAGAACGTCCGCCTGCTCGAGGCGGTGCTCGCCCCGGAGGGGTACGACGTCGTCACCGCAGGAGACGGCCTCGCTGCGCTGGCGGCCGTCGAAGCGGAGCAGCCCGACCTCGTGCTGCTCGACATCTTCATGCCCGAGCTCGACGGCTATGAGGTCTGCGCGCGCCTGCGTGCGAACGAGAAAACCGCCGTGCTGCCGGTCGTGATGGTCACGTCGAGCGTGGGGGAGGACAAGACGCGTGCGATCGAGGCCGGCGCCGACGACTTCATCCCGAAGCCGTTCAACCACGACGAGCTGCTCACGCGCGTGCGGTCGCTGCTGCGGATCAAGCGCTACCACGACACGATCAAGGAGCTGAACCGCACGCTCGAGGAGCGGGTCGAGGCGCAGGTCGAGGAGCTCGAGCGGGCGCGGCAGCTCGGCCGGTTCCTGTCGCCGCAGGTGGCGGAGGCGATCCTCTCGTCGGGTGAGGAGTCGATCCTGCGCAGCCATCGCCGCGAGGTGGCGGTTTTCTTCGCCGATCTCCGCGGCTGGACGAGCTTCGTCGACGGGGTGGAGCCCGAGGAGCTGCTGCGGGTGCTGCGCGAGTTCCACGACACGATCGGCCTACTCGTGCAGCGGTTCGAGGCGACCGTGGGCTTTCTCGAAGGCGACGGTGTCGAGCTCTTCTTCAACGATCCGATCGAGATCCCCGACGCTCCGCTCAGGGCGGTGCGGCTCGGCTGCGCCCTCCGCGAGGAGATGGTCGGACTGACCGAGCTGTGGCGCAAGCGCGGCTACGACCTCGACGTCGGGGCCGGCATCGCGCTCGGCTTCGCGACGTGCGGCGAGGTCGGCTTCGAGGGACGCTCCGACTACGCGGCGATCGGCAGCGTCACCAACCTCGCCGCCAGGCTGGCGGACGAGGCCAAGGGCGGGCAGGTGCTGATCACGCAGCGGCTCTATGCCGAGATCGAGGACGCCGTCGAAGCCGTTCCCGTCGGCGAGTTCGAGCTCAAGGGCTTCGGCCGGCCGGTGCCGGCCCTCGACGTGGTCGCTCTGCGCGAGGCCGAGCTGACCGAGGCATAGCGACCGTTAGGCTCGGCGCAGTGACCCGCGTCGTGGTAGCTGGCGCCGGCTCGATCGGCTCTCTTCTCGCGGCACATCTCGCGCGGGTCGCGGACGTGACGGTGCTCACCCGGCGGGAGGAGCATGCGGCCGCGCTGCGCGAGCACGGCCTCCGCGTGTCGGGGCGCAGCGACTTCACTGCGCAGCTCGACGCGACCGCCGACCCCGCGGCGCTCCCTGCGGACGCCGGGCTCGCGATCCTCGCGTGCAAGGGCACCGACCTCGAGCCCCTCGCGGCGCGGCTCGAGGGGACGCTCCCGGACGCGACGGTGATGACGATCCAGAACGGGCTCGGCGCCGAGGAGATCGTGGCCGCGCACGGTGACTGGCCGCTGCTCTCCTCGGTGACCTTCATGAGCGGCACGCGTCACGGCGACGCGCACGTCGAGTACGTCCTCGACACCGCGACCTGGATCGGGCCCTACCGCGGCACCACGGAGGCGGACGCGCGCCGCGTCGCCGAGCTGGTCGAGGCGGGCGGGCTGAAGGCCGAGGCGTTCGCCGACCTGCGGCCGGCGCAATGGTCGAAGCTGATCTTCAACGCGACCGTGAACGGGGTGGCGGCGCTGACCGGCCTCCCGCACGACTTCCATTTCGCGCAGGTCGAGGAGCCGTCCGACCTGGGCCTCCTCGTCCGCGACCTGGTGGACGAGGGGAAGGCGGTCGCCGCCGCGGCGGGCGTCGAGCTGCACGACGACCCGTGGGAGATGAACGTCCTCGCGACCCGGCGCGGGCACCGGCACTTCCCCTCGATGCTCGAGGACGTCGAGGCTCAGCGGCCGACCGAGCTCGAATCGATCAACGGGGCGCTCGTGCGCGAGGCGCGGCGGCTCTCGGTGCCCGTTCCGCTGCAGACCGCCGTCTATAGGCTCGTCAAGGCGAGGGAGGCGAGCTACACGGAGTGAGGGTTGCGGTGATCGGGTGCGGGGCGGTCGGGTCGCTGTTCGCGGCGAACCTGTCGCTGCTCGACGACGTCGAGGTGTGGGCGTTCGACCTCAACGAGCTGCACGTCGCCGCGACCAACCGCGACGGCCTGCGGCTCTCGGGCGCCGGCGAGGTCGTCGGGCATCCGCACGCGACGAGCGACGCCGCCGAGCTGCCGCCGTGCGACTTCGGCATCGTCGCGACCAAGGCCATGCACACGGGGCCGGCCATCGCCGCGACCGCGCACGCGTTCGCTGAGGGCTGCGTCGCCACCGTCCAGAACGGGCTGGGCAACGAGGAGACGATCGCGCAGCACGTCGAGCGCGTGATCCGCGGCACGACCTTTCCGGCGGGAAAGCTGCTCGGGCCGGGGCACGTGCAGTGGGACGTGCAGGGCGACACGACCTTCGGGCCCTACGACGAGCGGACGCCGCTCACCGAGGTCGAGCGCCTCGCCGACGCCTGCACGCGCGGCGGGATGCCCACGGCGGCCGTCGAGGATGCGCGCGGCCCGCAGTGGCGCAAGGTCATCTTCAACGCGTCCACGAACCCGATCGGCGCGCTCACCGGCCTCACGCACGGCCGGGTCTGCGAGCGGCCCGACCTGCGCGCGCTCGTCACGGGGCTCGTGGACGAGGGGAAAGCTGTCGCGGCGGCGCAGAGCATCGAGCTCGACGCCGACCCCGAGGAGCTGATCGACCACGCGGCGAGACCTGAGGTCGCCTACGACCACAAGGCGTCGATGCTCCAGGACGTCGAGGCACGGCGGCAGACGGAGGTCGACTACCTGAACGGCGGCATCGTCCGCTTCGGCGAGGAGCGCGGCGTGCCGACGCCGCTCAACGCCGCGATCCAGGCGCTCGTGAAAGGAGTCGAGGCGGCGTGGACGCAGAGCTGACGGCACGGCACGCGCGGGTGCGCGACGCGCTGGCGCGGGACGGGCTCGACGCGGCGCTCGTCTGCGGCTCCGAGTACACGGGGTTCGAGGGCGCGGTCACCTACCTCTCCGGCTTCCAGATCGTCCACCGCTACGCCTACGTCCTCGTCCCGAGCGAGGGCGAGCCCGCGATCGTCTTCCCGGCCGAGGCTCGCTACGTCGGCGAGCACGGCGACTCGCAGATCGCCGACCAGGTCTTCGCCGACCGCCCGGGCGAGTGGCTCGCCGACCGGCTCCACGGACAGCGCGTCGGCGTCTACGGACTCGACTACGTCACCACCGTCCGAGACTTCGTGGCTCTTGGAGACAAAGTCGAGCTCGTTCCCTGGGACGTGGAGTTCGATCTCGCGCGGGCGGTCAAGTCGGAGGCCGAGCTCGCCTCGGTGCGCGAGAGCGTCGAGATCAACGTCGCCGGCTTCCACGCCTTCCGCGAGGCGTGGGCGCCCGGCCGCAACGCCGCCGAGGTGCTCGCGCCGGCCGAGAAGCTGTTCGTCGAGCGAGGCTGCGGCCGACTGACGATGAACATGGTGCTGGTTGGCGCCGAGTTCGCGATCGCCCGCGACGACACGGTCTTCGGCGACTTCACGATCCCGTCTCTCGAGATCGCCGGGCCGGGCGGCCACTGGGTCGAGGTCTCGCGCGCGCTCGGCACGCCGAGCGACGAGGTGAAGCGGATGCTCGAGGCGTACGAGGAGTACTACGAGGTCGCGCAGACCGCCCTCCGCGCGGAAGCGACCGCGCACGACGTCCACCGCGCCGTCTCGGCCGGCTTCACGCAGCGCGGGTACCACCTCGGCCACGTCACCGGCCACTCGATCGGGATGACGATGATCGAGCACCCGCGGATCGGGGAGGGGATCGAGACCGAGCTCGCCGCGAACATGGTCTTCTCCATGCACCCGCACGCGATCGCGGCCGATGGTCGAGAATGCCTCTACATGCAGGACACGTGGCTCGTCACGCCCGGCGGAGGTGTGCCGCTCGCCGGCCTGGAGATGCGGATCTGGTGAGCGGCGTAGGCTCGACGGAGCCGCCCAAGAGCGGAGCCGCCGGCTTCGCCGGCGGCGAGAGCGGGGAAGGCGCTCCGCGCGCCGACGACGAGGAGTTCCAGCCGATCCTGCCCGGCGAGGGCGCGAGCGACTACGAGCGCTACCTCCGCACCGACGAGCTCCTGGCGCTTCAGAAGACGCCGGACGAGTGGGTGCACCGCGACGAGCTCCTCTTTCAGACCGTGCACCAGTCGTCCGAGCTCTGGCTGAAGCACGCCTGGATGGAGGTGGATGAGGCGACGCGGCTGATCGAGGCGCGCGACCTCGCCGGGGCGCTGCGGCTGCTCCGGCGCGCGAACCATGCGCTGCGCTACGTCATCTCGTTCCTCGAGCACCTCGAGCTGATGTCCCCCTGGGAGTACCAGGAGGTCCGCCGCGTGCTCGGCCACGGCTCCGGCTTCGACTCGCCCGGCTTCCGGGGCATCCGGCACGTCTCGCCGGCCCTCTGGGGAGCGTTCGACGCGCTGCGCCGCGAGCGGGGCCTCTCGCTGCTCGAGGTCTACACGCAGGGCCGCGAGCACGAGGATCTGTACCAGCTCGCCGAGGCGCTGATCGACTGGGACGAGCAGGTCGGCGTCTGGCGCTTCCGGCACGTGAAGATGGTCGGCCGCGTGATCGGCGAGGATGTCGTCGGCACGCAGGGGACGCCGGTCGAGCTCCTCGCCGGCTTGATCAAGTACAAGCTGTTCCCCGAGCTCTGGACGGTCCGCACCGATCTCACCGAGCTCGCCAAGGAGAGCGACCCGAGCTGATCCCGCTCGACGAGATCCGCAGGGCGCGCGAGCGGATCGGCGACGACGTCCTCCGCACGCCGCTCGTGCCCCTTGGCGCCGACGACCGGATCCGGCTCAAGCTCGAGTGCCTGCACCCGATCGGCTCGTTCAAGCTGCGCGGCGCCTTTTCCGCGATCCGGGCGGCCTCGACGGGTGAGCTCGCGGAGGGTGTCGTCACCGCGAGTGCCGGCAACATGGCGCAGGGTCTGGCCTGGGCTGCGCGGGAGGCAGGCGTGCCCGCCCGTGTGATCGTCCCCGCCGACGCGCCGCGCGCGAAGCTCGACCGTGTCGAGGCGCTCGGCGCGGAGCTCGTGACGGTCACCCACGAGGAGTGGTGGCAGGCGATGGTCGACCGCGGCCGCGAGGGCGTCGGCGGGCTCTTCGTCGCCCCCGCCGCCGAGGAAGCCGTGATGGCCGGCAACGGCACGATCGGCCTTGAGATCGCGGAGGACGCCCCGGAGTTCGACTCGGTCGTGATCCCGTGGGGCGGCGGTGGCTTGACGACGGGCATCGCGAGCGCCCTGAAGGCGCTGCGGCCGGGAGTGCGCGTCGTGACCGCCGAGCCGGAGAGCGGAGCGCCTCTCGCCGCGGCGCTTGCAGCAGGCGAGCCGCAAGAGATCGAGTTCGAGCCGTCCTGGGTCGACGGCGCCGGCGGACGCGGACTGCTGCCGGGCATGTGGGAGCGAGCGCGCGCGCTCGTCGACGAGGCGGTCGCGGTACCGCTCATCGAAGTGGAGGAGGCGGTTCGGCTCCTCGCCGCCCGGGCGCACGTGGTCGCCGAGGGCGCAGGCGCGCTCGCGCTCGCGGCCGCGCGCCGCCGCGACGACCGCTGCGTCTGCATCGTCAGCGGCGGAAACATCGACCCCGCCGTGCTCGCCCGGATCCTGGCCGGTCCCAACCTGGCCTTGTAACAGTCTGTTACTAGCGCGGACGCGTCCCTTTCTGAGCTTCCCGCGCGGAGAGAAGCGGCTTCGCGCCGCACCTTGTAACAGTCTGTTACTTGGTGAGAAGGGCCTGTTCCGGGACGTCGGCCCTCGACCGGCGTCGGGGATCAGTCGGGCAGCATCGGCATGGAGAAGCCGGGGTCGCGGCCGAGCAGGACGGCGCGCGTGATCGCCGCGCTGCCGAAGCGGTCGCGGATCGTGTCGACGGCGGCGTCGAGCGCGTCCTCCGGCCCGAGCAGGAGCTGACGCGTCCGGTCGTCCTCGAGCATCGCGACGGAGCAGCCGACCAGCGTGATCCCGCGCCGCTCGATCATGGGCATCGCCGTTGCGAGCAGCGCACGCGCGGTAGCGAGGATCGCCTGCGTGTTCGCGGTCGCGAAGGGCAGCGTGTGCGAGCGCGTCGCGCGCTCGAAGTCGCCGAAGCGGAGGCGCAGGACGACCGTCCGGCCGACGCGCCCGGCCGCTCGCAGCCGCCGCGTGATCCGGTCGACGATGCCGACGAGCGTCGCGTCGATCGTCTCGGCCGAGTGGCGGCCCATACCGAGCGCGCGCTGCGAGCCGATCGAGCCGCGGCGCCTGCCCGGCTCGACGCGCCGAAAGTCGCGGTTGTGCGCCAGTGCGCTCAGCTGACGCCCCATCGCCCGGCCGAGCATCGCGACGAGCGTGGTTTCGGAGAGGGCCGCGAGGTCGCCGACCGTCCGCACGTTCCACGCCTGCAGCCGCCGCGCCGTCGCCGGCCCCACGCCCCACACGCACTCGACCGGCAGCGGGTGCAGGAACGCGGGCTCGCGGTCCGGAGGCACGGCGATCAGCCCGTCGGGCTTCGCGACGCCGCTGGCGACCTTCGCCAGAAACTTCGTCCGCGCCACTCCGACCGTGACCGGCAGGCCGACGCGCTCGCGCACCGCGGCGCGCATCCGCACGGCGATCTCGATGGGCGAGCCTGCGATTCGCTCCATCCCGCGCACGTCGAGGAACGCCTCGTCGATCGACAGGCCCTCGACGACGGGCGACGCGTCCTCGAAGACGGCGAACATCGCGCGGCTCGCCTCGACATACGCCTCGTGGCGCGGCCGGACGACGATCGCCTCCGGGCAGAGCCGACGCGCCTGGCGGCCGCCCATGGCCGTGCGGATGCCGTAGGCCTTGGCCTCGTAGCTCGCCGCGAGCACGACTCCCCCGCCGACGATGACCGGCCGGCCGCGGAGCCGCGGGTCGTCCCGCTGCTCGACCGACGCGAAGAACGCGTCCGCGTCCGCGTGCAGCACGAACATATGTTCGTAACAGTACTAGAGCCGGGCAAGCGCGGCGTTGAAGCGGTCGATCTCGTCGGCGGTGTTGTAGTGGATGAGACCGACGCGGATTGCGCTGTCCGGGTACGGCAGCTTCTCCCGCAG
>JBJMKE010000040.1:0-12088 GCA_045806005.1 Gaiellaceae bacterium | reverse complement strand
TTGCCGTAGTGGAACGGATGGCAGTTCGTCTGCTGCACCGGCGTCCCCGTCGTGGCGCGAATGTGCGCAAGGAAGAGATGCGACTCGACGTGGCCCGAGATCTCGCGCAGGTTGCGGTCGTTCCAGGCGGGCTCCGTGCTCCTGAAGACGCCCGGCGTGCCGTCGGCCCCGTACCAGCCGATGCCGAACCCGTCCCCGTTCGTCGGCTCGGCCCCCATTCGCGACTTGAGACTCTGGTCGATCAGCGAGAACTGGCCCTGGTAGAGGACTTTGTCCATCCGGACCGGATTGCCGTAGTACGCGAGCCAGCGGCACATGCTGCGAGTCTGCCGGGGTACGCCCGAGCCGACAGGGGTGCGGAGCCGACGCCGCGCCGCGTGCAGGCACGACGGCTACGCCCGAGACAGCTCGCTTACGATCGCCGCGTGACGGAGGCCGGCGGGCGGGCGGTGTGGAGCTTTCCCGAGGGCTCCGTCGAGCACGACCAGAGCGTCAAGGACTACGCCGTGGAGGCGACCGACGGCTCCGTCGGCAAGGTCTCGTGGGCGACGTACAAGCCGGGCGAGAGCTACCTCGTCGTCAGCTACGACGGCACGCACCACGTCGTGCCGGCGGGAGCGGTCAAGGTCGTCGACCACGAGCGCCGCGCGGTGACCTTGAACGTCACCGTCGCGGAGGTGAAGGCGACCCCGACGCACGAGGCGCCCGACGCGCCCGTCGACTGGGGCTACGTCGACCAGTTCGAGCGGGGGATGCTCGGCGGCGGCTTCGTCTGGCCCTACACGGACGTCTGAGGGCTGCCGCCTTCCGCCTCCCGCCCACCCGGCTGCACGGTCGGGATCTTCTGGGCGAGGAAGAGCGCGATCGCCACGGCAAGCGCCAGCACCGCGAGCGCCGACTCGAGGCCGGCGATTCGAGCGTCCTGATATGCCGTGACGGCGGCGTCGGACTGGCCCGGGGGCACGTTCGCCTCGTCGAGCGCGGCGTTCAGGTCGGCGTCCGAGATGAAGGGCACCCCTCCGCCCAGCTTCACCTGCGCCTGGGACTTCACGCTGTCCGGAATCGCGTCGCTTTTCTGGATGTTCGCAGCGAACGTCGTGCTCAGGGTGGCAATGAGGATCGCGCCCGCGAGCGCGGTCCCGATCGACGCGCCGAGGTTCGTCATCGTGTTCTGGACGCCGCCCACCTCAGATGCCTGGTCGTCGGGCACCGCCGAGACGGTGACCGCGCCGAGCTGCGAGGCGAGGGCGCCGATCCCGAGCCCGATCAGGAGCAGCGGCACGAGCACGACCTCCGGTCCCGAGTTCACGTCGAGCGCCCCGAGCAGCACGACGGTCCCGGCGAAGAGCGCGAGCAGGCCGCTGCGGACGATGAGCCGCGGCGAGGTCGTCGGCAAGAGCCGCGGCACGCCGATCGCGGCGGCCAGGAGTGTGATCGAGAGCGGCAGGATGCGGACGCCGGTGTCGATCGCGGACAGCCCGAGGGCAACGGACAGATAGAGCGGCACGACGAAGAAGACGCCGGCCTGGACGAGGTACTGGAACAGGAACATCGTCAGGCCGCCCTTGAGCTGCTCGTTCTTGAACAGCGCCCGGCGCACGAGCGGCTCTCCCCCGTGGGCCTCGACCCGGTCCTCCCAGCGGAAGAAGACCCAGAGGACGAAGAGGCCGCCGAGCAGCAGCCAGATCACCGGCGAGAGCCCGGCCCAGCTCGGGCCGCCGGAACGCGGCTGGATCCAGCCCCACTCGCCCGAGCGGAGAATCCCGAACACGAACAGGCCTAGCCCGAGCGCGGACAGCCCGGCACCGACGAGGTCGAGCTTCGGCCGCTCGGTCACCGGCGAGTCGGCCATGCGACGGGCGAGCACGAGGATCGCGAGGACGAGCACCACCTCGCCGGCGAAGACCCAGCGCCACGAGAAGTACGTGGTGGCGAAGCCGCCGATCAGCGGCCCGACCGCGACCGCCACCGCGCCCGCCGCGGCGACGAGCCCGTACGCCTTCGGCCTCCCCACGGCCGGGAAGTTCGAGGCGACGAGGGCGACGATCGCGGGCAGGATCAGAGCCGCGCCGACGCCCTCGAGGAACGACCAGCCGAGCAGCAGTACGGGTAGGTTCGGGGCGAGGGCAGTCGTCAACGAGCCGCACCCGTAGATCACGCATCCGATCGCGAAGGCGCGCTTGCGCCCGATCATGGCGCCGATCTTCGCGCCGGTGATCATCAGGCACGCCATCACCAGCGTGTAGGCCGTGATCGCGCCCTGGATCCCGCTGACCGTCGTGCCGACGTCCTTGGCGACCGTCGCGATCGAGACGTTCATGACCGAGCTGTCGAGGGTCATGAGGAACTGGCCCGCCGCCAGCGTCAGCAGGACCATCCCACCGGCCGCCGCCGCCTTGCTCCCGGCGGGCGGCGCGCCGGCGGCCGCGGCCTCGCTCAAGTCCCGACGCGCACCGGCGCGGGCCGGGTCGGCGCCGGCTCGGGCGCCGGCCTGGGCGCCCGCTTCGGCACCGGGTCCCGGATCGGCTCCACGACGATCTTCCTCAGCGGCTTTCCGATCTCCATCGCTGGTCGGATCGCACCACCGGCCGCCGCCGTCCGCCAGGGCGTGCGCACGCCCCCGGCGGTAGGTGCACCCCGCGACCGCGCGATACCTTCTCCGCGATGGCCGCGGCGTCCCAGCCGGAGGTGCCGGCGGAGGGGAAGCCCGCGCGGGGCAAGCTCCCCTGGCGCGTGATCTTCCGCTGCCTGCTGCTGCTGGCGACGGCGGTCTCGCTCTACCTGCTCTTCCCGAGCCTCGTCGCGCTCTTCACGCAATGGCACTCGCTCGGCGAGCTCGACCCGTGGTGGATCCTCCTCGCACTCGTCTTCGAGGCGACGAGCGTCGTCTCGCTCTGGGAGATGCAGCGGATCGCGCTGCGGACGCCTAGCTGGTTCGCCGTCGGGACCGCCCAGCTCGCCGGCAACGCCGCGGGCAACGTGATCCCCGGCGGGGCCGCCACCGCGGGGGCGTTCGCCTACCGGATGCTCGTCCGCGCCGGCGTCCGCCGCGACCACGTCGCCGGCGGGCTGGCGGCGGTCTCGATCGCGAACACGACCACGATCCTCGCCTTTCCGGTGCTCGCGCTGCCCGCGATCCTCGGCGGCCTCGAGGCGCCCAACGGCCTCCTGACGACCGCGTACATCGGCGGCGGCGCGTTCGTGCTCGCGATTCTCGGCGGGCTCGCCGCCTTCCTCTGGGACCGGCCGCTGCTGCTGGTCGGCCGCGCGGTCGACGCCGTCCTGCGGCTGTTCCCGGGCAAACGCGACGCGCACGGCTCCAGCGAGAGCCTGCTGGCCCAGCGGGACGGCTTGCGTGCCGCGTTCGGCGCGCGGTGGCCCTTCGCGCTGTGCGCGGACATCGCCAAGCCCGGGTTCGACTATCTCGGCCTTCTCTGCTGCCTCGCCGCGGTCGGGGCCCGGCCGAACCCGTCGCTCGTCGTGCTCGCCTACTCGGGCGCGATGCTGCTCGCGCTGATCCCGTTCACCCCGGGCGGGCTCGGCTTCGTCGAGGCCGGGCTCACCGGGCTGCTCACGCTGGCCGGCACGACCGCCCACCAGGCCGTCGTCGCGACCCTCGCCTACCGGCTGATCGTGTTCTGGCTGCCCCTGCCGCTCGGCGGCGTCGCGTACCTGCTACACCGCCGCCGCTACGGGAGGGTGGACGCGTCGGCGTCGGCGAACTCGCCGTAGGCAGCGAGCTTCTCGCGCGCCACCGCCGCCGCGTCGCCGGCTCCGACGAGCAGGCAGAGCAGCGCGCCGTCGGGCGTCAGCGACTCGCCGAGCTCGCGCAGGCGCGCGTCGGGCAGGCCGGTGTCCCGGGAGCCCCAGAGGCCACCGCCGGCCAGGCCGAGGAGTGCGCCGCCGACCGGGCCGCCGAGCAGCATCCCGGCGACGAAGCCGACCGTGCCGCCGGCGACCACGCCCTCTCCTGCCGCGACCTGGTGCGTCTGGCGCAGCTCCACGCGGCCGTGCTCGGCGCGGGTGACGATTGCCGCGTCGCGAACGCCCTCGAGCGCACGGGTCTCGGCCAACGCGCGCTCAGCCGCCGTGAGCGAGGAGCAGGAGACGACGACGAGTCGCGTCCGATCCGCCACCCCGACAGATTCCCCGAGCCGGCGGCCGCGGACAGACGTGCCCGCCCCACACCAGGGGGGTGAGGGCCTGCTATGGCCCGGGCCGGGCGATGCCGACAATGCCGCAATGGGAACGCTTTCGCTTCAGTACGCCGTGGGATTTGCAGTCACGTCGTTTGCGGGCGTGCTGATGCTCAAGTACGGCACCGCCATGCGCGGGCTCGAGCGGCGTGCGCGCCGCTGCCGGGTCTGCGGCGGCATCCCCCGCCGCACGTGCACCTGCGATCTCGACTGACGCTGCGCAACGAGAAGACAGGTACCTGGTACCGCTGCGCGGGTCCCAGGTACCTGCCGTTGTTCGGACGTCAGGCCGTGCGTCGCCCGCCGTACACCGCGAGCGCGTAGATCACGAGCACGTCGCACGCGAAGATGATCAGCGTCCAGAGCGGGTAGCCGGGGGCGAAGGAGAACAGCCCGATGGCGTTGAGCCCCGCGGCGAACATCCCGAACCAGCGCGCCCACTGCGAGCCCGCGAGGATGCCGCCGGCCGCCAGGATGGCGATGGCGCCGATGATGAGCGTGATCCAGCCCCACGTGCGCAGGTCGCTGAACACGTATGTGGCGTCCGCGACGTAGAACCTCGACTTCGACAGCGCCACGATGCCGTCGATGACGGAGAGGATGCCGACCAGGCCGAGCATGCTCGCCGCGAAGGTGAGCCACCCGGAGCCTGCCACGTCCTCGTACGCCGCGTCTTGATGGCTGACAGTTGCCACTGCGTTCCTCCTTGTGCAGGTCCGGGAGACCATCTCACCCGCCTCGGACGGTGCGGAGGAAGCGCGTGCGAGACGGGCGCGGGTGCGCGCACGTCCCGGGCTGTGCCTACACCGGCCTAGGCTTGGAGCAGGAAAGAGGAAAGGAGATGCCCCCTGCCACCCGCGCCGCGCCGACCTTCTCCGACGAGGACCTTCGTCGGTTCGTGGAGCTCGTCAAGGGGGCCGACAGCGTCGAGCTGAAGCTGACGGTGCCGGAGCCTCACCAGCGCTCCACCGTCACGGCACTCGAGCTCGATCCGCTCCAGGCGCAGATCCGCCAGGTCTTCTTCTTCGACACGCCGAAGCTCGCGCTCGACGCCAAGGGGGTAGTCGTCCGCGCGCGGCGGATCCAGGGCAAGGGAGCCGATTCGATCGTGAAGCTGCGGCCGGTCACGCCGAGCGAGCTGCCGGCGGAGCTGCGAAGCTCGGGAGCATTCCGGGTCGAGGTGGACGCGCTCCCCGGCGGGTTCGTCTGCTCGGGGACGCTGAAGGGGTCGCCGGATCCTGACGACGTGCTCCAGGTGGCGAGCGGGAAGCTGCCCGTGCGGAAACTGTTCTCGAAGGAGCAGCGCCGGCTCTTCGCGGCGCACGCGCCGGACGGCATCGCGCTCGACGATCTCACCGTCCTCGGGCCGATCTTCGTCCTCAAGCTGCGGCTCGACCCGCCGCAGCTCGGGCGCAGGCTCGTCGCAGAGATGTGGATCTACCCGGACGGCTCGCGCATCCTCGAGCTGTCGACGCGCTGCGGGACGGACGAGGCGTTCCAGGTCGCCGCCGAGGCTCGCGCGTTCCTCGTCCAGCGGGGCATCGACCTCTCGGGCGAGCAGGAGACGAAGACGCGCAAGGCGCTGCAGCACTTCACGCGGGCGGGAGCGGACGCGAAGGCGTGATCGTCCCGCGCTGGGAGTGGCGGACATTCGGCGAGACCTTCGGCGCCGCGGAGGAGCTGCTCGCAGAGGGCGGGGCCGGGCGCGTGCAGGAGCGCGACGACCTCTACCTCCTGTCGGAGGAGAGCGACGCCTCGGTCAAGGTCCGCGACGACCTGATGGACGTGAAGCGGCTCGAGGCGGTCGACGGCAACGGGCTCGAGCAGTGGCGGCCTGTGCTGAAGGGCTCCTTTCCGCTCACCGCGACGGACGTCGCGACGGTGCTGGGCGCGCTCGGCGTTCCCGCCCCGGAGACCCAACGCGACGCGTACACGCTCGAGCAGCTCGTCGCCGAGCTCGTCGAGCCGGCCCCGGCTCTCACGGACGTCGCCGTGCACAAGCGCCGCGTCCACTACGAGTTCGGCGGCTGCATGGCCGAGGTGTCGGAGGTGTCGGCCGGCGGCCGCTCGGCACGCACGATCGCCGTCGAGGCCGAGGACCCGGCGCTCGTGGTCGCGGCCGTGCGCGAGCTGCAACTCGGGGACCGGCCGAATGTCTGTCTCGAGCGCGGCCTCAAGACGCTGATCGGGTTCGAGCCCGTCCGCTTCGCCGTGATCGACGTCGGCACGAACTCGGTCAAGCTCCACGTCGGCGAGCGCCGCGCCGGAGACTCCTGGCGCACGGTCGTCGACCGCTCCGAGGTGACGCGGCTGGGCGAGGGCCTGAGCGAGACGGGCGCGCTGCAGCCGGAGCCGCTGCGGCGCACTGCCGACGCGGTCGTGGGCATGGTCGAGGAGTCGCGGGCGGCCGGCGCGGCCGAGATCGCCGCCGTGGCGACAGCCGGTATGCGGATCGCCGCCAACTCCGCGGAACTGGTCGACGCGGTGCGCGAGCGCTGTGGCGTCGGCATCGAGGTGATCCCGGGCGAGGAGGAGGCGCGGCTCGCCTACGCCGCCGCGACAGCGGAGCTCGACGTCGGCCCGGGCAGCCGTGTCGTCTTCGACACGGGTGGCGGCAGCACCGAGTTCACCCTCGGGCGGCAGACGATCGTGGAGGAGCGCTTCAGCGTCGACGTCGGCGCGGCGCCGTTCACCGAGCGCTTCGGGCTGGACGGCCCTGTCTCGGAGGACCAGGTCGAGCAGGCACTCGCGGCGATCGGCGGCGAGCTCGGCCGCCTCTCCGGCTGGCCGAAGCCTGCCGCGCTCGTCGGCATGGGCGGTGCCCTCACGAACCTCGCCGCCGTGAGCCACGGCCTCGAGACCTACGACGCGGACGTCGTCCAGGGCACCGTGCTCGACCGCGCCGAGATCGACCGGCAGATCGAGCTCTACCGGTCGCGCACCGCCGACGAGCGGCGGGAGATCGTCGGGCTGCAGCCGAAGCGCGCGGAGGTGATCCTGGCCGGCGCCTGCATCGTCCGCTGCGTCCTCGACAGGCTGCACCGCGACGAGCTCACGGTGAGCGACCGCGGCCTGCGCCACGGCCTCCTCGTGGAGCGGTTCAGTGCAGGACCGCGACCTTGAGCAGGACGACGAGGAGCCCGAGCCCCAGGTTCAGCGCCACCGCGACGAGCGTGGCACCCGGGCGGAGGTGCTCGATGCGCGCGTAGCGGACCCCCTCCACGGCGAGCGTGGCGAGTCCCACGGCGAGCGCCAGCCAGATCGAGGCGCGCTCGCCGAGGACACCGATGCCGCCGAGCGTGAGCGCGAGGCAAGGCAGCACCGCGGCGAGCAGGATGCCGAGCTCCCGCTGCGCGACGAACCACAGCACACCGGCACGCAGGGGGCGCCGCTGGTGGATGCTCTCCGAGAGCCCGTGGGCGTAGACATGCCCGATCCACAGGACGAGGGCCGTGCTCACCACCAGCTCCTCGACCTTCCACGGGCTGTGCTGGAAGGCCCGGCCGTACGCCGTGACGGTGGCCATGGTGGCGATCGTCCCGAACACCGTGCCCGCGATCCGGTCGTCGATGCCGAAGACGAGATGGGCCGCCCTGCGGGCGCGGGTCGGGTCGGTGGGGGCTGCCTCCATCGCCGGCGAGAGCGTCGCCGCCCGGCTCACCCGGAACATCGTCCGGTCGGGGTGATGCCTGCCCGCCCGGCCGCGCGGACGATCACCGCATGGCCGATGAGGGTCGTTCCACCAGGCTCGCGGAGCGGCCGCCGCCTTCGGAGGAGCCACCCGCGGCGCCCGAGAAGCCGAAGCGCAACCTCCGCTTCCCGACCGCGTTCACCGTCCTCTTCGCCGTGCTGGTCCTCGTCTGGGTGGCTTCGTTCTTCGTGCCCGCCGGCCGTTACCAGACGAAGGACGGGTCGCCGGTGCCGGGGACGTACCACAAGCTTGCTTCCTGCTCGGCGATCGCGGCCGGCGGCGCCGCTCTCGTCGTGGACTCGCCCGGCGAGACGGGCACCGCTCCCGCGGACGCGCAGCAGGCGCCGAACGCGAAAGTCGTGGCCGACCCCGGCATCAACTGCGTCGACACCTCGTTCACGTATCGCTTCAAGCAGCTCTGGAACGCGCCGCCGAACGGCCTCTACGGCGTCGAGGCTCCAAACGGCTTCGTCGGCCCGTGGGAGGGCGGCATCCTCTACGGCTCCGCCGCGATCTTCCTCTTCGTCCTGGCCGTCGGCGCCTTCATCACCGTGACGATGAAGACCGAGGCGATCCAGACCGGCATCGGCCGGCTCGCGCTCCGCTTCCGGGCGAGCGGCTACGTGCTGATCGCCATCCTGATGACGATCTTCGCGATCGGCGGCACGACCTACGGGATGTGGGAGGAGACGCTCGGCTTCTTCGTGCTGCTGGCGCCGTTGGCCCTCGCGCTCCACTACGACCGGATCGTGGCGGCGTCGATCATCTTCCTCGGCGCCGGGTCGGGGGTGATCGGCTCCACCGTCAACCCCTTCTCGACCGGCGTGGCCTCGGACGCGGCCGGGGTCGGCATCGGCCAGGGCATGGGGCTCCGGATCGCCCTCTGGGTGACGACGGTCGCGCTCGGGATCGCCTACGTGATCTGGTACGCCCGCCGCGTCAACCGCGACCCGGAGAAGTCGATCGTCGGCGTCTCGCCCGACGACGCCGCCGAGGCGCAGCAACTGGTCAGCGGCGTGCCGAGGCTCACCGGGCGGCAGAAGGTCGTGCTCGCCCTCTTCTCGCTCACGTTCCTGACCATGATCTACGGCTTCATCCCCTGGAACGACCTCTGGCAGGAGGGCTTCGGCAGGAGCTTCCCGCTGCCGACCTTCTCCGACTTCTACTTCCCCGAGGCCGCGGCGCTGTTCATCGTGATGGCGGTCGTGGTCGGCCTGATCGCGCGGCTCGGCGAGGAGGGGACCGTCTCCACGATCGTCGCCGGGGCCGGCGACTTCCTGGGCGCGGGCCTGATCATCGTGCTCGCGCGCGGGATCACGGTCGTGATGAAGAACGCCTACATGACCGACACGATCCTGCATTGGATGGAGACGGCCGTCTCGGGCTCCTCGAGCGGCGCCTTCGCGATGCTCGCCTTCTTCGTCAACATCCCGATCGCCTTCCTCGTGCCCTCGTCCTCGGGGCACGCGGCGCTCGTGATGCCGATCCTCGCGCCGCTGGCGGACTTCGCCGGCGTCTCGCGGTCACTCGTCGTGACCGCCTTCCAGTCGGCGTCCGGATTCGTGAACCTCGTCACGCCGACGTCCGCCGTGATCATGGGCGGCCTCGCCCTCTCGAAGGTCGGCTACGACAAGTACCTCCGCTTCGTCTGGCCCTTCCTCGTCGTCGTCTTCGTGGTCGTCTGTGCCTTCCTCGGAATCTCCGCGGCGACTTCCTGAGCAATGAAAGGAGCAAGAGCATGAGCACGGTCACCGCTCCCTCGCTGGGGGCGCAGTCCGAAGTCGGAACGCTGCGGACCGTCCTCGTCCACCGCCCCGACCTCGCCCACGAGCGGCTCTCGCCCACGAACTGCGACGAGCTCCTCTTCGACGACGTCATCTGGACGCGCCGCGCCCGCCAGGAGTTCGACGCCTTCGTCGACGTGATGCGCACCGCCGGCGTCGAGGTGCTGCTCTTGCACGACCTGCTGACCACGACGATGGCGGACCCCGGCGCGCGCCAGTGGCTGCTCTCGCGGCGCCTGCGGCCGGAGGAGGTCACCGCCGTCTTCTCGCGCGAGCTGACCGCGTGGATGAGCGAGATGCCCGCCGACGAGCTCGCCACGCGCCTCACCGGCGGCGTCACGGCCGGCGAGCTGCCCGGCGAAATGGGCTCGCTGGTGCAGGGCGCGATGCGGCCGGGTGATTTCGTCCTCGCCCCGCTGCCGAACCACCTGTTCACGCGCGACACGAGCGCCTGGATCTACGGCGGCGTCTCGATCAACCCGATGTACTGGCCCGCGCGGCAGAAGGAGTCGCTGAACATCGAGGCCGTCTACCGCTTCCACCCGCGCTTCCGCGGCGCCGACTTCCCGATCTGGTTCGGCGGCGTCGACCACGACTGGGGCGGCGCGAGGCTCGAGGGGGGCGACGTGATGCCCGTCGGCAACGGCGTCCTGCTCGTCGGTCAGGGCGAGCGCTCGAGCGCACGCGCCGTGAGCATCCTCGCCCAGAACCTGTTCGCGGCCGGCGCGGCCCGGCTCGTCATCGGGGCCCAGATGCCGCGCGACCGCGCCGCCATGCACCTCGACACGGTGTTCACGTTCTGCAACCGGGACATCGTCACCATCTACGAGCCGGTCGTCTCGCAGATCCTGCCGGTGCTGTACACGCCGGACGGCGACGGCGGCGTCGCCGCGGCGATCTCCGAGCGGACGTTCCTCGCCGAGGTGCAGGAGGCGCTCGGGCTCGAGAAGCTCGACGTCGTCACTTCCGGCGGCGACGAGTTCGAAGCCGAGCGCAACCAGTGGGACGACGGCAACAACGTGGTCGCCCTGTCGCCCGGCGTGATCGTCGCGTACGAGCGCAACGAGGCCACGAACTTCAAGCTCGAGAAGGCCGGGATCGAGGTCCACGCGATCGCGGGCCAGGAGCTGGGCCGTGGCCGTGGTGGAGGCCACTGCATGACGTGCCCGATCGCCCGGGACGCCTGACGACCATGGCGGGCTAGCGCTCGAGTGAGCGGCGCGCGGCGGCGTGGAGCATCTGGGAGAGGCCCCAGCCGACGATGAACACGCCGCGGAGGACGGCCCAGGAGGGAAAGATCAGCACCCGCTCGACCAGAGTCGCCGACCGATACCCCTCGGCGAGCCAGGCGACGACGTATCCGACCAGCTTCGTCGGTGCGTAGACGATCCGGAACGGGAGATAGGCAAGCTCGCTGACCACAGGAAGCGGTATGGAACGTCACCCGCATTCGCCGCCTGAAACCCCCTGGCTTCACCCGGATGGGACGATGCCGCCCGCGAGCCCCGGCGGGACACTGCCGCCATGACAGCTGCCGCGCCGCTGAGCCGTAAGCGCCGCATCCTCGTCTGGGCCCTCGTCGTCCTCGCCTCGGTCATCGCCCTCGTCTCGATCCTGACGAACTGGGTCAACCGGCAGATGCTCGACAACTCGGCCTGGAACAAGGCGACGACCCAGGTCATCCAGGACCCGGCGGTGCAGTCGTCGATCGCGACGTACACGGTCAACCAGCTGTACGAGAACATCGACGTCGCGCAGGCGCTCGCGAATCGGCTCCCGCCGACCCTCCGGCCGCTGGCGCCGACCCTCGCCGGCGCGCTCCAGCAGCCGGCGACACGAGCCGTGACCGGTGCGCTCACGCGGCCGCGGATCCAGCAGCTCTTCATTCGCGTGAGCTCGATCGCCCACCAGAAGCTCGTCAACGTGCTCGAGAACAAGACCGGGTACGGCATCTCCACGGGCAGCGGCGACGTCACGCTCAACCTGCACCAGTTCGTCGTCGAGATCGGTACCGAGCTCGGGATCCCGCAGGATGCCCTCGCCAAGCTGCCGAACAAGGCGGGGACGATCACGCTGATGCGCTCGGACCAGCTCTCGGCCGCGCAGACCGGCATCCAGGGCGTCCGCGTCCTCAGCGCGTGGCTCCTCGTGGCGGTGCTTGTCCTGTACGGAGTTGCGATCTGGCTCGCGCGCGGCGCCCGGCGGGCGACGCTGCGCAATGCCGGCCTGGGGCTCGCGCTGGTGGGGCTGCTCGTTCTCGTGATCCGGCATCTGCTTGGCAACTACCTCGTCAGCTCCCTCTCGGCCCCGGGCTACGAGCACACGACGCACCGGCTCTGGCTGATCGGCACCTCGATTCTCGGCCAGATCGGAAGCGCTGCGCTGCTCTACGGGCTCGTCGCGGCGCTCGGCGCGAT
>JBJMKE010000039.1:0-13921 GCA_045806005.1 Gaiellaceae bacterium | reverse complement strand
GAAGAGCTGGTTCTCGCCGCCGAAGATCGCCGAGACGGAGTCGTCCGCGAAGACGTTCATGATCGCCTCGGCGAGCAGGCCGGAGACGCTCAGGACGGTCATGTTGTCGGGCCGCCGGCGGACGTCGAGCGGGACCGAGTCGGTGACGACGATGCGGTCGATCTCGGACTCGCCGATCTGCTCGAGCGCGTCGTCCGAGAGAAGCGCGTGCGTCACGAAGACGTTCACCTCGGTCGCGCCGCACTCCTTGAGCGCCTGCGCGCCTGCGATGAGGGTGCCGCCGGTGATCGTCACGTCATCGCCGACGATCGCGACCTTGCCGCGCACCTTGCCGGTCACCTCGGTGATCTCGGCCCGCTCGTGCTCGGGCCGCATCTTGTGCATGATCGCGAAGCTCGCCTCGATCATCTCCGCGAAGCGGACGGCGTGCTTCGCGCGGCCTGCGTCCGGCGCGACCGCGACGACATCCTCCCCGGTGAGCCCCAGGTCGCGGAAGTGCGTCGCGAACAGTTGCAGCGCCGTCATGTGGTCGACCGGGATCGTGAAGAAGCCCTGGATCTGCCCGGCGTGGAGGTCCATCGTGAGCACGCGGTCGACGCCCGCGAGCTGGAGCATGTCGGCGACGAGACGGGCCGAGATCGGCTCGCGCGGCTTCGCCTTGCGGTCCTGCCGGGCGTACGGGAACCACGGGACGACCGCCGTGATGCGCTTCGCCGACGCGAGCTTCGCCGCCTGGATCATCAGGACGAGCTCCATCAGGTTCTTGTCCACCGGCGGGCAGCCGGTCTGGACGAGGAAGACGTCGGCGCCGCGGATCGACTCGAGATAGCGGCAGTAGGTCTCGTCGTTGGCGAACGTCTTCAGGTCGACGTCGCCGAGCTCGACGCCGAGCTTCTCCGCGATCGAGCTCGCGAGGTCCGGATGGGAGCGGCCGGAGAAGACCATCAGCCGCTTCTGCGGGCCACGGACGATCGAGTGCCGCGGCGAGGGGTCGCTCACCAGCGCACTGCTTTCGCCTTCCAGGCCCGGAAGGGCCAGCTCAGTCGCCGTCGGGCTTTCCATGCTTGTCGTAGACCCAACCTTCCTTCGTCGTCTGCCTCGCGGGAAACCCGGCCAGCGAACCGGGAGGGACATCATCCGTGATGACGGACCCCGCTGCAATCCAGGAGTCGTCGCCGATCTCGACCGGAGCATCGAAGACAGTGTCCACGCCGGTCCTGACGTTGCGGCCGATCTTCGTCCGCTCCTTGGGCGCGCCGGGCTCGTGCTTGAAGTTCGCCGTGATGTTCCCCGCCGCGACGTTCGACCCCTCCCCCACGTCCGCGTCGCCGACGTAGGAGAGGTGCGGGATCTTCGCGCCCGCGCCGACGGCCGCGTTCTTGACCTCGACGAAGGTGCCGATCTTCGCCCCGTCGCCGACCACGCTCACCGCGCGGACGTAGGCGAACGGCCCGATCTCGGCGCCGCGCTCGATCCGGACGCCGCCGCGGATCACGGTGTACGGATGGACGACGACGTCGGGCTCGATCTCGACGCCGGCCTCGATCCACGTCGAGCCGGGGTCGACGATCGTGACACCCGCGAGCATGTGCGCCTCGTTGATCCGGTCCCGCAGCGACGCCGCGGCCAGAGCGAGCTCGGCGCGCGTGTTCACACCCTCGGCCTCCAGCGGATCGTCCGCGAGCAGGACGGCGCACGGCTCTCCGTCGGCGACCAGCAGGCCGAGCGTGTCGGTGACGTACAGCTCGCCCTGGGCGTTGTGCGAGTCCAGCCGCTCGAGCGCCGGCCAGAGCTTCTCGGCCCGGAACGCGTAGATGCCGGAGTTGACCTCGCGCACGGCGAGCTCCTCCGGCGAGGCGTCGCGTGCCTCGACGATCCGGGCGAGGCGGCCGTCGCCGTCGCGGACGACCCGCCCGTAGGCGCCGGCGTCCGCCGGCTCGAAGGAGAGGACGGTCGCCGCGGCCCCGGCCTCTCGGTGCGTCTCGACCAGCGCGCGGATCGTCTCGGGCCTCAGCGCCGGGACATCGCCGTTGAGGACGAGGACGTCGCCGCCGAAGCCGCCGAGCGCCGAGCGCGCGGAGCGCACCGCGTCGCCGGTGCCGAGCGGCTCCTCCTGCACGGCGACGTCGACACCCTCGAGCAGGCCGCTCGTCTGCGGCGACGCGACGACGACGAGCCGCTCGACTCCGGCCTCGCGCGCGGCCGCCACGACCCAGTCCACCATCCGGCGACCAAGCAGCGGGTGCAGGTGCTTGGGCGTCGCGCTCTTCATGCGCGTGCCGATCCCGCCGGCCATCACGACTGCTGCGAGCTGGTCTGCCATATCAGGAAGAGGTGGCTGGGGCGCCAGGATTCGAACCTGGGATCACGGGACCAAAACCCGTTGCCTTACCACTTGGCTACGCCCCAGGGGCACGGCAGTCTACCGGCGGTCGAACCAGAGGATCGCGAGCCCGACGACGGCGCACGCGATCAGACCGAGGACCAGCAGCCACTTGAAGAAGACGGCGAACAGGACGAGCACGACGGCGATCAACTGCGAGACGACGAAGATCCAGAGGCCCTGCCGCAGCCCGTTCGAGCGGACGTTCCGCCCCAGGACCCAGGAGACTCCCGCGAGCGCCGCGAGCGCGACCACGGTCCACTTCGTGAAGTCGTGGGAGACCGCGACCACGAGCCCCTCCGCCGCGGCGATCCAGAGGGCCAGTCGCTGCCGGCGAGCCCTCAGCCAACCGCCGGCTCCCCGCTCCACCGGCGGGTGCGACTCCGTCTCGGTCAGCACGCGTCAACCGTACCACGCAGGCGCCGCGAGCCAGGTCCGCCCGAGCCGGCGAATGGTGCGTCTCGCGGCCTCGGCGTCGCGCCGCTGGTGGAAGAGGCCGTAGACGACCGGGCCCGCGCCGGAGACGTCGGCTCGGAAGGCGCCCGCCGCGCGCAGCGTCTCGGTGTGCGGCGAGCTCACCAGGTCGTTGGGCAGCAGCGCGGCGAGGTCGCGGGGCCGCTCCACCCCCGCGAGCGCGTCGAGCAGCGACTGTCGCCTCTCCGCCCACCCCGCGGGGCCCCGGCACGCGTCGAACGCGGCGTAGACGTCGCCCGTCGAGCTCTTCGCCGCGCCGCGCGGCAGCAGGAGCACGATCCAGAAGTCCTGCGGGAGCTCGAGCGGCTCGAGCTCGCTCCCGTCGCCGGAGCCGAGCTGCGGGCCGTCGACGAGGAAGAACGGGACGTCGGCGCCGAGGCCCGCGGCGATCCCGAGCAGCTCCTCGAGCGGCAGCGGCTCGGGCAGCGTCTCGTTGGCGAGCCGAAGCGCCGTGGCCGCGTCGGAGCTGCCGCCGCCGAGCCCCGCGGCAACGGGGATCCGCTTCGAGATCCGCACGCGCCAACCGGGCTCGACGTCCGCGGCCCGGGCGAGCTCACGGAGCGCGCCGGTGACGAGGGTGTCGCCTGCGAAGCCCTCGACCCGCAGCTCCGGCGCGGTCGTGAGGTCGATCCGGTCCACGAGATCGATCCGCTGCAGGACCGTCAGGACCTCGTGCTTGCCGTCGTCGCGCGTCGGGCCGACGACGAGCGCGAGATTGACCTTGGCCGGCGCCGGCGCTCTCACAGCAGGGACACCACCCGCTCGAAGAACTCGCGCTTGCGCCGCTCGTAGTCGTCGGGCGTCGCCTTGAGCTCCCGGTACTCCTGCAGCAGGTCCGGCCGCATTGCGAGGAGCTGCCAGGCGAGCCGGTGATGCCTGTCGCCGAGGGTTCCTGGCCGGGTCAGGACGATGTCGACCTGCGGGGGCCCCGGATCCCGGAAGGCCGCCCAGTCGTCGCGCCACTCGTCCGGGTAGAGCGCCGGGTACTCAGGTCGGAGGGCCTCGGCTGCGGCCGCGACGTCGTCGACCAGCACCACGAGGTCGACGTCGTCGGGCTCCAGCCCCGGGACGCTCGAGCTGCCGCTCAGGTGGACCCGCGCCTCGGGCAGGAGCCTGCGCAGTCGCCGCTCCTGCTCGGTCACGCCAGCGCCTCCGTCAGGGCGACGAGCTCCTGGGGCGCCAGCGCCTCGGCCCGCGTCTCCGACGGACGGCCCATCGCGGCGAGCGCTGCGGCCGCCTGCTCGCGCGGCGCGAGGCCGGCGAGCGCGAGCGAGTTGGGCAGCGTCTTGCGCCGGTGCGCGAACGCGGCGGTCACGACTTCCTTCACACGCCAGAAGTCGGGCGGCAGCTGCTTGCGGCGGAAGGCGACGAGCGCCGAGTCGACGTTCGGCGGCGGTCGGAAGACCGTGCGCGAGACGGGATGGAAGCCGGTCCGCTCGGCGGCGAGCTGGACGAGGACCGAGACCGCGCCGTAGGCCTTCGTCCCCGGCTCCGCGAACAGCCGGTCGGCCACCTCACGCTGCACCATCACGCACCACAGCCCGATCTGCGGGAGTCCGTCGAGGCTCTCGACGATCAGCGGGGTGGCGACGTTGTACGGGAGATTGGCGACCAGCTTCGTCGCGTCCTGCGGCAGCTCGACCCGGAGCGCGTCGCCGAAGACGAGGTCGACGTTGCCCGGCAGGTCACTCAGCGCGGGCTCGAGCGCTTGGTCGATCTCGATCGCGTGGACGCGGCCGACGCGCTCCGCGAGGTAGCGCGTGAGCACGCCCTGACCCGGCCCGATCTCGAGCACGACGTCGGCCGGCCCGAGCTCGGCGAGCCGGCCGATCACGTCGAGAATGTTGCGATCGGCCAGGAAGTGCTGGCCGTACTCCTTCTTCACAGACCGAAGCATGCGCTCGCGTTGCGCTCGATCTGCCGCTCGAGCTCGGCCGGTTCCTCGCCGCGGGCGCGCGCGAGCGCGGCCACGGTGTGGACGACGTGGGCCGGCTCGTTCGGCCGGCCGCGCACGGGCTGGGGCGCGAGGTAGGGAGAGTCGGTCTCCGCCAGGATCCGCTCCGCCGGCACCTCTGTCGCCGCCAGCCGGAGGTCGACGGCCTTCGGAAAGGTGGCGTTGCCGGCGAAAGAGACGTACCAGTCGCGCTCGAGCGCGGTCGGCAACAGATGCGGCGAGGAGAAGCAGTGCAGGACGACCGTTCCCGTGAAGCCGGCGAGCTCCGCGAGCGTGTCGTCGTCGGCCGCGCGCGTATGGATCACGACCGGCTTCCCCAGCTCCGCGGCGAGCTCGAGCTCGGCGACGAAGAGGCGACGCTGCTCGTCGCGCGGCGCGTAGTCGCGAAACCAGTCGAGCCCCGTTTCCCCGACCCCGACGGCCTTCGGGTGCGCGAGGAGGTCGCGGAGGGCCCCGAGCTCGTCGTCCGTCGCCGCGCCCGCCTCGTGCGGGTGGATGCCGAGGATCGCGAAGACGTCCGCGTGCCGGTCGGCGAGCGCGAGCGCACGGCGGCCATCCTCGACACTCGTGCCGACCGTGAGGATCCGCGTCACTCCGGCCGCGGCCGCACGGGCGATCGCCTCGTCGGCGTCGTCGAGCGAGGTGAGGTGCGCGTGCGTGTCGATCACGCAGGGGCTGTGAGCTCGATCTTGGGAAAGAGCGGCTTAGCGGCGGCGATCCCGTCGACCTCGTCGGCGACGCCGTTCCGGACGCGGTCCCACGCGAGGTCGTCCGCCTGGTTCAGCGCCGCGAGGATGCGAGGCGCCGTCTCCGGCAGGAACGCCGCGAGCGCGACCGCGAGGGCGGTCAGGCCGTCGACGAGGTTGTAGAGCACGCCGTCGAGGCGGGCGTCGTTGGCGGGGTCCTTCGCGAGCTGCCACGGCGCCTCGGCGGTGACGTACTGGTTGAGCGCACGCACGCCCTCCCAGATCGCGTCGAGCGCGCCGGTCACGTCGAACCGGTCGAGTCGCTCGGCGACGTCGGCGCCCAGCGCTGCGAGGTCGAGCGGGGCCTCGGCTTCGCCCCGGCTCAGCTTCCCGTCGCGGTACTGGGCGACCATCGCGGTGGTGCGCGAGAGGAGGTTGCCGAGGTCGTCGGCGAGCTCGTTCTCGTATCGCTCCCGGATCCCGTCGATCGAGGCGCTGCCGTCCTGGCCGAACGAGATCGCGCGCGCCATCCAGTAGCGGACGGGGTCGGCGCCGTACACGTCGATGAGCTCCAGCGGGTCGACGATGTTCCCGAGCGACTTCGAGATCTTGCGTTCGTCGAGCAGCAGGTAGCCGTGCACGAACAGCTGCTGCGGCGGGTCGTACCCGGCGGACAGGAGCATCGCCGGCCAGTACACGCAGTGGAAGCGGAGGATGTCCTTCGCGAGCAGGTGATGGACGGCCGGCCAGTACTCCTCGCGCAGGTCCTCGCCGGGGCGGGCATACGTGAGCGCGCTCAGGTAGTTGACGAGCGCGTCGGCCCAGACGTACGCCACCTGGCCCTCGTCCCACGGCAGCGGGATTCCCCACGGCTGCCCCGCCCGCGAGATGCTGAAGTCCCGCAGCCCGCCGGCGATGAACGAGCGCGCCTCGTTGGAGCGGAAGTCGGGCCGCACGAAGTCGGGACGCTCGTCGTAGAGCGCGAGCAGCCGATCCTGGTAGGCCGAGAGCCGGAAGAACCAGTTCTTCTCCTCGATCCACTCCGGCGGGACGAGATGGTCGGGGCAGAGCCCGTCCGGCGTCAGCTCGTCCTCGGTCTTGAACGCCTCGCAGCCGACGCAGTAGAGCCCCGCGTAGACGTCCTCGTAGACGTCGCCGTTGTCGTACATCCGCTGCAGGAACTCGCGGACGAAGCGCTTGTGGCCCTCGTCGCTCGTGCGGATGAAGAAATCGACCTCGGCGTCCACGAGCGGGGCCAGCTCCCGCCACGGAACCGCGATGCGGTCCGCGTATTCCTGTGCCTCGAGCCCCTGCTCCTGCGCGACGCGCCAGACCTTCGTCGCGTGCTCGTCGACGCCGGTGAGGAAGAAGGTGTCGGCGCCGCGCTGCCTCTGGTGGCGCACGAGCATGTCGCCGATCGCGGTCGTGTAGGCGTGCCCGATGTGGGGCGTCGAGTTGACGTAGTAGATCGGCGTTGTCAGGTAGAAGCGCACCCGGCCATGATACGAGCGCCGGTGCGAGCTTCTAGCGGAATGATCACGCGCTGCCTGGGCGCGCTGGGCGAGTGCGATGCAAGGACGCAGGGAGCGCGAATAGCAGCGCTATTCGCGCGACCGAGGACGCCACAGCGCGCCGCACAGCGCGGCCAGGCGGCCCGTGCTTCATTGTGTTAGGAGCTCTCCAGGCTCCTAGGCCGCGCGCCGCAAGGGGCCTGGCCGCGGCAGGTGGACGATCTCCGCCCCTGCGACGGGGCTCCTCCGGCGCCGCGCTCCGAGAGCCGCTGCCAGGGCGACGAGCGCGGCGGCGCCGTTGAGGACGAGCGGAAGCGGCGCGGCCCCGCTGTGAGGACGAGCGGCCGGTTGCTCGACCGGTGCGCCCTCCTGAATCTCATGGCCGGCGTCGAGGCCGGCCGCCCGGCCCGGGGCCGTCGGCTCGGCCGTCGGCTCCGCTGCGGCGCTCGCCTGCTCCGGGGCGTTGCGAAGCGGCAGGCGAACGCGGTCGTCGGCCGTCGCGTGCTGCGACGCCGGCCGTCGTGACGGCCGCTGCGGCCTCAGGTCGACGCGAGGCTTCTGGGCACGGGGGCGCTCGTGAACCGAGCTGCTGCGCTGCCCGGGCGAAACGGTGGACCCCCGCGTCGTCGCGACCGGCTGCGTGCTCGCCGCGACCGCGGGGGCGGGCTGCGCGGGCGCGCTCGCGGAGGCGGCAGTCGTGCTCGGCTGCGGCACGGCCGGGCTGTTCTGCGCCGGCGTGGTCTGTGCCGGCGTGGTCTGCGCCGGCGTGGTCTGAGCGGGCGGGCTCTCCGGCGTCGGCGGCGGCAGGAGGCCGAGCGGATCGAGGTAGCCGTTGGGATCCGCCGTGGTTCGGATCCCGAGGTGGACGTACGGCCGGTCGAATTCCGGCGTCCCGCTCGGGCCGATCGTCGCCACCGCCTGTCCCTCGTCGACCGCAGCCCCCTTCGCGACGAGGGTCGCGCCGAGGTGAGTCAACGTCACGGTGTAGCCGTCGGGCGTCTGGATCGTGAGGCTCTCGCCGTTCGTCGGCACCGAGCCTGCGAAGGTCACCGTGCCGGCAGCGGGCGCTACGACCTGCTCGCCCGCCGCGTCGGCGCCGATGTCGATGCCGCGGTGCTGGCCGGAGGCGTACGGGTGCGACTCGTCGTAGGCGAAGGGCTGCAGCACCGGGCCCTGCACCGGCCAGCTCCACGCGTAAGCCGCGGGTGCCCACACGAGGAGGACGAGGACGACGAGGGTTGTTTTCAGAATGAGCAACAGGAGGCGCAGGGTAGCGACTCACTCCTCCGTTGTCAAATCTGCTTACAGCGAGCGCTTATAGAGCCGGTTCCGCGGGATGCCCACGAGGCCCGAGACGATCTCCGCCGCCTGCCGCCTCGGAACGCCGGCCGCCACGAGCTCGGCGATCGCGACCAGCGCCTTTCGCTCGCCTTCGTGGTCGCCGCGCCCCACCGCAGCCCCGAGCACGAGCGTGATCTCGCCCTTCGGCGGCACCTCGAAGCGCTCCGCGACCTCCCGCGCCGTCCCCCGCACCACCTCCTCGAACCGCTTCGTGAGCTCGCGGCAGACGGCGACCTCTCGCTCCGGGTCCACCGCCGCGAGCGAGCGCAGCGTCGCCGGCAGTCGCCGCGGCGACTCGAACGCCACAGCCGGCCAGGGCCAGCCGCTCAGCTCGTCCCACAGCGCGGCGAGCCGGCCCTCGCCGCGCGGGAGGAAGCCGAGGAAGCGGTACTGCTCGGCGACGAGCCCCGAAGCGACCAGCGCCGTCTCGACCGCCGACGGCCCCGGCAACACCGTCACGTCGATCCCCGCCTCCAGCGCGGCCCGCACGAGCCGCGCGCCCGGATCGGACACGCCGGGAAGACCTGCGTCGGAGACCAGGGCGACCGTGTCCCCCGCCTCGAGCCGCGGCAGCAGCTCGGCCGTCCGCTGCGCCTCGTTGTGCTCGTGGTAGGAGAGGAGCCGCGCGTCGATGCCGTGGCGGGAGAGCAGCACGCGCGTGTGGCGCGTGTCCTCGCAGAGGACGAGGTCGGCCGCGGCGAGCTCCGCGAGCACCCGCAGGGTCACGTCTTCGAGGTTCCCGATCGGCGTGGCGCAGACGGCGAGGGGCATCAGAGACCGAAGGAGGCGGCTTCGAAGCCGACGAAGGCGGCCCCGATGAGGCCGGCCGCAGTGCCGAGCTCGGCCCTGCCGAGACGCACCGCGCTGCGCATCGGCTCGAGCGCCTCGCGCCGCATCACCTCCTCCGCCGGCGCCACCAGGTAGTCGTACGCCGCGACCCCGAAGCCGCCGCCGAGGACGACGAGCTGCGGCCCGAAGACGTTGACGAAGGAGCCGATGCCGGAACCGAGGTAGCGGCCCACCTCGGCGAGCAGCTCGCACGCCCGCGCGTCGCCCTCGTTCGCGAGCCGGATCAGCCGATGCGCGTCCGCCGAGGGCCCGAACTCCTCCTGTGCCGCGGCCGTCACGGCCTTCCCGCTCACGTACGACTCGAGATGTCCCCGGCCGGTGCAGGCGCCGTGGCACGGGCGGCCGTCGTGGACGATCACCGTGTGACCGAGCTCCACGCCTGCTCCGTTCCGGCCGCGGAAAGGGCTACCGCCCGAGACGACGCCGCCGCCGACGCCCGTGCCCAGCGTGAGTATGACCACGTCGTCCATGCCTTGCCCGGCCCCGGCCCGCCACTCGCCGACGGCGGCGGCGTTCGCGTCGTTGTCCAGGCCGACCGGGATGCCGAAGCGCTCGTGCATCCGGTCGCGCAGCGGCGCATCCTCGAGCGGGACGTTGACGCAGCGGACCACGACGCCCCGTTCCTGGTCGATCGGCGACGGCACGCCGAAGCCGACGGCGGAGACCGACTCGTCCAGCAATTCGGCCACGGCGGCCTCGAGCTCGGCGAGCACGTGCTCCTGCGAGTCCTGCGGCGTGGAGCGCTCGTGGCGGCGGACGACCTCGCCGTCGCGCGCGACGACGCCGGCCAGGATCTTCGTGCCGCCGAGGTCGACCCCGATCGCATGCCCCGCCTGCACAGTGGGTACCGTAAACCCCCGCATGGCCGCCTCCGGGGAGAAGCCGTACCGCGTCTACAAGGGCGGCCGGGCAAAGGGGAGAGTGCCGCTCGAGCGCAAGCAACGAGAGCGGGACGAGCGGCGGGCCGTCCGGAGGAGCGGCGGGCCGGGCCCCGGCCGGATCGTCGAGCGGCGGAAGCGTCTCTGGCTCGGCTGGACGTGGCGGCGCTGGACGCTCGTCGCGATTCTCGGCCTGATCGTGCTCTTCGCGATCTGGGGCGTCGCCGGCTATCTCTCGGTCTCGAGCGGCGTGAGCAACGCGAACGCGCGCCTGCCGCAGAACGTGCCGCCGGTGCTGACCTCCGACAACGGGCTCATCTTCTCGACCCCGACCACGATCCTGCTGCTCGGCACCGACCACGCAACCGGGAAGGGCGGCCAGGGCCGCAGCGCCGACCAGCACTCCGACTCGATCACGCTCCTCCACACCGATCCCGGCAGGCACCGGCTCGTCTATCTCTCGATCCCGCGCGACCTGCGCGCGAACGTGCCGGGCGTCGGCTACCAGAAGATCAACACCGCGATGCAGATCGGCGGGACGAAGCTCGCCGTTCGTGCCGTCGACGCGCTCGTCGGCTCCGGGCTCCCGATCAACCACGTCGTCATCGTCGACTTCAACCAGTTCGAGAAGCTCATCGACGCAGTCGGCGGGATCACCGTCGACGTGCCGGAGAACATCCTCTCGAACCGCTTCGACTGCCCCTATCCCACGGCGGCGCGCTGCTCGCAGTGGCAGGGTTGGCGCTTCCATAAGGGCCCGACGCACCTGAGCGGCCACCAGGCGCTGATCCTCTCGCGCGTCCGCGAGAACCGGCTCGATCCCTCGTGGACGGACTTCGACCGCCAGCACGTCCAGCAGCTCGTCGAGCAGGAGACGCTGAGCAAGCTGTCGAGCCCCTCGCTCTTCTTCTCGCTCCCGTTCAACGGCAACTCGCTGCTCAAGCCGATTGCGACCGACCTCTCGACGTGGCAGCTCATGCAGCTCTCCTGGGTCAAGTTTCGCGCGGGCCACACGATCCACTGCCGGCTCGGCGGCACCTCGGAGAGCATCGGCGGCGGCGACTACATCGTCTCGAGCCCGGAGAACCGCCTGGTGATTGCCGAGGTCCTGGGGCAGTCGGCGCCGCAGCCCCCGCCGAAGGGCAGCCTCTACGCGCCCGGCTGCATCGTGGGCAACGGCAGCTGGAAGTAGCCGGCGCGCGGCCGCTCGGCTACTCGCCGCCGGCGGCGGTCTTCTTCTCGGTCTCCTCGGCCGGCTTCGAGTCGCTCTTGCCGCCGCCCTCGCCGCCCGACGCGCCGCCGTCGCCCTCCTTCTTCGCGGCCTTTCCCTTGCCGTAGTCGGTCGTGTAGAAGCCGGAGCCCTTGTAGTGGATCGCGACCGGGTAGAGCACGAGCTCGACCGGTGACGCGCCGCAGACGTCGCACTCCTCCGGCGCCGGCGCGGTCATGGACTGGAAACGCTCGAACAGGTGCCCGTTCGGGCAGCGGTACTCGTAGATGGGCACGGGGCCGCAGACGGTACCACCGCGGCTCGCAGGCGCCACCGCTGCGGAGGACGCTCAGGACGGAACGAACATCGCCCTTCTCGGATGATGCTCGGGCCGTCTTGGACGGCCACGCTGCTTCGGTGCCGGGGCTCGAGGACATCGACGCGGACGTCGAGGATGCGCTCGAGCGCGTGCGCGTGCCCGCGTACGTCGTCGACCGGCACGGGATCGTCCGCTGGGAGAACCGGGCGGCGCTCGCGATCTTCGGCGACGTGCGGGGGAAGCAGATCACGAGCCTGGTCGCTCCCGAGGAGAGGCGGCGCGCCCGGGAGATCTTCTACCGCAACCTGACCGGCCCGCCCGAGGGGTCCGACAACAAGGGCGTCGTCCACGACGCCGGCGGCGAGCGGCTCACGGTCGAGATCAGCGCCGTCCCGCTGACGCGCGACCACCACGTGATCGGCGTCTTCGGGCAGGTCGTGGACGTGGAGGACGAGTCCCCGCCGCCGCCCCACCCCCACCTCACGCCGCGCCAGATCGAAGTGCTCCAACTGCTCGAGCGCGGACGCAGCACGGCGCAGATCGCGGACGAGCTGCACCTGAGCCAGGACACGGTGCGCAACCACATCCGCCGCCTCATGCGGACGCTCGGCGCCCACAGCCGGCTCGAAGCCGTCTTCCTCGCCCGCCCGGAGCAGGCCGGCGCGTGGGCCGCCCGGCGCTGAGGACTCCGTGTGGGGAGTCGTGATCGGGCTCGGCGTGGCGATGGCGCTCACGCCTCTGTGCCCCCTTGCCGCGATCATCCTGCTCTCGCTGCAGCGCGGCGTCCGCAAGGCCTGGGCCTTCTTCCTCGGCGAGTTCGTCGTCGTGTTCGGCATCGGCGCCCTCACGGTCGCGCTCCATCTCGGGACCTCCCGGCGGACCGCGAGCCGGCCCGCGTCCTGGGTCACGCTCGTGGCCGGAGCCGGGCTGCTGCTCGTGGGCGCCTGGCTCGCGGTGCGGGCGCGCAGGGCGACCGAGGTCGAGGAGCCGCCGTGGCTGGCGCGGCTCGACCGCATGGAGCCGTGGCCCGCATTCCTCCTCGGCATGTTCCTGCCGACCTATCTGTTCGCGATCGCGGCCGGCGCGCACATCGTCGGGACCCATCCGGGAGCCGCCGAGGCGGCAACGGCCATGCTGGTGTTCGTCGCTGTCGGCACGAGCACGACGTACGGCCCCATCGTGCTGGCCCAGGTCGCGCCCGAGCGGTCGGAGCCCGTACGCGCGAGGCTGCGCGACTGGCTGGGGCAGAACTGGCGCGGCGTCGGCGGCGTCCTGCTCGTGGTCGTCGGCGCCTTGCTCATCGGCAAAGCGGCAATCGCTTTGAGCTGACCCGGTGACGAACGCCGCGCTCTCTCTGATCCTGTACGCGATCGTCGCAGCGGCCAGCCCGCTCGGGCTCGCGGCGACGCTGACCGTCCTCCGCACCGGGCGCGCCCAGGCACTGGGGCTCGCCTCCGGAGTCCTGCTGGGGCAGCTCCTCACCTGCGGCGTGCTCGTCCTGATCGGTTCGGCCTCCGTCGACCACAGGATGAAGCGGCCGGTCGTGGAAGGCGTGCTCGAGCTCGTCCTCGGCGCCGCGCTCCTCGCGCTCGCGTCGGTCATCCAGCGCCGACCGCAGCAGGCCCATCCCGACAGCGGCCGCTCGCAACAGATCCTCGACCGTCTCCGACGCGTCCACGGGACGACCGCGTTCGCCGCCGGCCTGGCACTCGGCGTGGGAGGCCCGAAGCGGCTCGTTCTCACCGGCCTCGCCGCAGCCTCGATCACCGCCGCCGGCGTCGACGGCGCGGGCGAGGCGGTGCTCGTCGTCTGGTACGCCGCTCTCGCGACGATCGTCGTCTGGGCCCCGGTGCTGGCGGAGATCGTGGCGGGCGAGCGGGCACTCGACAAGGTCGATGCCGCGTTCCGCTGGCTCGGGCGGCACCACCGCCCGGTGACGGTGTTGGCGCTCCTGATCGTCGGCTTCTTCCTCGCGGCGCACGGTCTCGTGCTGGTCGTCTGATTTCGTCCAGAGCGGGTGACGACCGGGCCGGCTCGGCGCCGTAGCTTCGGGTCGATGGCCGCGACCGCGCATCGGCCTGGCGACGCCCCGGACCGGGCGCCGCTCGTCCTGCTCGCGTTGATCCTCGTCGCGGCGGTGGCGAACCTGAACCTGGCCGTCGCGAACGTCGCCCTGCCGGACATCGGCAAGCACTTCGACTCGAGTCAGACGACGCTCGACCTGATCGCGGTCGGCTACTCGCTCGGCCTCGCCTGCTCGGTGCTCTGGCTCGGCGCGCTCGGCGACCGCTACGGCCGCAAGACGATGCTCCTGCT
>JBJMKE010000038.1:0-12775 GCA_045806005.1 Gaiellaceae bacterium | reverse complement strand
TCGACGAGTTCCTCTCCCACGTCGAGCGGCTGCGCGAGCGGAGCGGCTGGGACGAGAGCGTCGTCCTGTGCCGGGTCGAGCGGGTGCAGGCGGTGGACGGCGGCTTCGAGCTGAACGGCGACCGCTTCCGCCACGTCCTGATCGCACCCGGCCACCCGGGGCTGAACGTCCCCGAGGAGCTGCGTGACGACCCGCGCGCCGTCCACTCGTACGAGCCGAACGACTACGCCGGGACGGTGACGGTCGTCGGCGCCGGGCTCGCGGCGGCGACGGAGTGGCTGAACGCGCTGGCCGCGGGGGCGGAGGTGGTGTCCGTGCGCCGGCGCGAGCCGCTGCGGCTGCCGCTCAACGTCCCCCGGGAGTACTTCTCGCGCCGCGGCCTCGCTGCGTTCCACCGCCTGCCGCAGCGCGAGCGGATCGAGCGTCTGCGCACGTTGGCGACGCCGTCGTATCCCCCCGGACGCCGTTGGGACGAGCCGCTCGAGCGCGCCGCGCGCGAGGGCAGGTTCCGGGTCGAGCCGTCTCCGAACGGCAGCGCGCAGGTCATCTGCGCGACCGGGTTCCGGCGCGGCTTGGGGCACGATCCACTGCTCGCGCGACTCGTCGCCGAGCACGACCTCGAGACGGCGGAGGACTGGATCGCGCTCGATCCCGACTCGACGGTGCCGGGCCTGAGCGACTCGACGCGGACCCTCGCCGTCATGGGCGCACCGGCCCAGTGGGCGTTTCCCGCCGCGGATACCCTCGCCGGCGCGCGGTACGCGGCGCATCGGTTCCTGGAGAGGATCCAGTCGTGTCGTACACGCTGAGGGGACGCGTCGAGACCCGCCTGGCGGCGCTTCTGCCGGTGCTGGTTGCGGCCTGCGCGATCGCGGCCGCGCACCACCGCTGGTGGCCGGTCGAGCTCGTGGCGCTGATGGCGGCCGTCGGGCTCTTCCTCGACCTCGAGATCTGGCACCGGCTGCTGCCGTATCAGCCCGCCTGGGCGACGATCCCGTTGGGCGCGGTCGAGCTGGGGGCGCTGCTGGCGATCGTCTACGGCTTCTCCCTGCACGCGCCGCTCGGGCCGGCGCTCGCGCTCTTCGGCGCCGGCTGGCTCGCCTCGGTCGTCCTCGCGCAGGCCGGCTTCCCGCTGCTCCGGCTGGGCTACGCGGAGGACGGCGGCGAGCTCGGGCGAGTGGGAGCGGTCGCGGGCGGCGCCGTCCTGCTCGCGTTCGTCGGCAGCGCCGCCACGTGGTACGTCCGGCTGCCGCCGGTCGTCCATCTCGGCATCGGCGTCCACCAGGGACCGCTCGTGATCCGGCACCGGGAGATCCTCCAGGGCGAGCCGGGCGCGGTCGTCCGCGGCGGGATCGTCGTCGCGCACGACGACGTCCAGATCCGCGACGTGACGGTGCTCGGCGGCGAGAACGGGATCACGGTCGACGGCGTCCGCGGCACGGTCATCGACGGGGTGACCGTGCAGGGGGCGAAGCTCGACGGCATCCACGTCCGCCTCGCCGAAGTCGTCATCCGCAACTGCACCGTCGACATGCTCGGGAACCGGCTCGGCCAGGGGATCGACATCTCGTTCAACATGGATCTCGGGATGAGCATGGTCGAGGGGTGCACCGTCCTGGGCGGCCAGGAGGGGATCACGACCCACTCCTCCATGACGGACATCATGGGCAACCGGGTCAGCCGCACCACGGGCGAGGCGATCTCCGTCGACGAGATGTCGATGGGGATGACCTCCCACAACACGGTGCGCAACGCGCTGGGCGTCGCCCTCTACTGCGGCGACCGCTCGGTGTGCATGTTCGAGCACAACACGGTCGTCGGCACCCGAGCCGACAACTCCTCGGGCATCCGCACGCGACGCGGCCTTGCGGTCCTCGTCAACTACCAGTCGGAGGCGAACCTGTGGCAGAACCGACTGGTCGCCAACCCAGTCGCCAGGGACGCGATCGTGAACTCGATCATCAGGACGACGCCGCGCAGCAGGTAAGGATTCTGTAACCAGGTTAGGGGTAACTGCTAACCTGGTTACCGAATGTCCCAGGCGACGAAGCAGGAGCTCGAAGCGATGGCGGTGGCCGACAGCCTCCGCCCCACGCTGCTCCGCCTCGGCCGTGAGCTTCGGCAGGAGAAGATCGCAGGCGTCTCGCCGCACCAGGTCGCGCTGCTGATCGCGATCAAGTACACGCCGGGCGTCACCGTCGGGCATCTCGCGGCGGAGGAGCGCGTCTCCACCGCGGCGATGTCGAAGCGCGTCTCGCGGCTCGAGCGCGACGGTCTCGTCGCCCGCACGCAGAGCGAGGCCGACCGGCGCTGCGTGGGACTGACTTTGACCGAGGACGGCCAGCGCACCCTGCGCCGCGTCCGCTCCCGCCGCACGGCCTGGCTTGCGAGTCGGCTCGGCGCCCTCACGCCGGCCGAGCTCGCCGCGGTGGGAGCGGCCGCGGACTCCCTCGCGCGGCTGGTGGAGCGCGACGAGGTTCGGGCGTGACGCGGGCGGCCAGGCGCACCTTCCACAGCCTCCGCTATCGCAACTACCGCCTCTTCTTCGGCGGCCAGATCGTCTCCCAGACCGGCTCGTGGATGCAGCGGATCGCGCTGGCCTGGTACATCCTCGAGCTGACGCACTCGCCGTTCGACGTCGGCGTGATGGCGTTCGCGCAGTTCACGCCGTACATGGTCTTCGGGCTCTTTGCGGGCGTGCTCGCCGACCGCCTCGACGCGCGCCGCACCGTGATCGGGACGCAGGTCGCACAGCTGATCGCGGCCTCGGCGCTCGCGTGGATCGCCCTCGGCGGGTTCGGGCAGCCGTGGATGCTCTACACGATCGCGTTCATCAACGGAACGGTGCTCGTGCTCGACGTGCCGTCGCGCCAGCAGCTCACGTACCGGATGGTCGGCCGCGAGGACCTGCCGAACGCGATCGCCCTCAACTCGACGCTGTTCAACGCGTCGCGTATCTTCGGGCCTGCCGTGGCAGGCGCGTTGCTCGTCGCGGGCGTCGGGATCTGCTTCCTCGTCAATGCCGTCAGCTTCCTCGCCGTGCTGATCGGCCTGCTGGCGATGCGCGTCTCGGAGTTCTTCCCGCTCGACGAGTTCGAGCGCCCCTCGATCCTCGCCGGCACGCGCGAGGGGCTCGCGTGGATGCGGCGGCAGCCGCGGATGATGGCCCTCCTCGCGCTCGTCTTCGTGATCAGCACCTTCTGCTTCAACTTCAACGTCACGCTGCCCGTGCTCGCGAAGGTGACCCTGGACGCGCACGGTTACGTGTACGGCCTTCTCTTCGCGTCGTTCGGCGCCGGCGCCCTGCTCGGGGCCCTCGCGGCGGCGGCCCTCGGGCGAGCGTCGATCAAGGTGTTGCTGATCGGCGGCGCGCTCTTCGCAGCTGCCGAGCTCCTGCTCGCGCCGGTCACCTCGTCGGCGCTGCTGGCGGGCCTCCTGCTCTTCCTGGCGGGCGCGGGCTTCACCGCGTGGTCGGCGAACTCGAACGCGATCATGCAGCTCGCCGCCCCCGACCGCCTGCGCGGCCGGGTGATCGGGCTCTACTTCTACGCCTTCAACGGCACCGGAGCCATCGCCGGCCTGATGACGGGCTGGCTCTGCGACGTCGGCGGCACCGAGCTCGCGTTCGTCGTCTCAGGTGTCATCGGCCTCGTCGCCGTGGGCGCGACCGCGCTCTTCCTCGGCTGGACGCCGCGCGTCGTCACGCGCCGCCGCGCCGACGCACCGCAGCACGCCTGAATCGACTCTACGAGACGACCCAGGTCTCGCCGGAATGGAGTAGCTCCGCGAGGTCGCCCTTGCCCTGCTTCTCCTCGGCGGCCTGGAGCTGCTCGGCCATCAGGTCGTCGTAGACCGGGCGCTCGACGTTGCGGAAGATCCCGACCGGGGTGCCGCCGTGCGTCGCCTGCGTCACGCGCGACAGGGCGAACGCGAGCGCCGGCTCCGTGTGCGTCTGGTCGTGGACGAGGACACCCTCCTCGCCGGCGGCGCACTCCTCGATCGTGCCGTCCGGCCGCTGGCGCAGCGCCTTCTCGCCGTCCTTGCCCCACGTGATCGGCTCGCCCTGGCGGAGGACGATCCGGTTCACGCCCTCCTTGTCGTCCCGGACGTAGTCGAACGCGTCGTCGTTGAAGATCGGGCAGTTCTGGAAGATCTCGACGAACGCGCTGCCGCGATGCTCGGCCGCGGCACGCAACACCCCGGTCATCCCCTTCTTGTCGGTGTCGATCGCGCGCGCGACGAACGTCGCCTCCGCGCCGACCGCGAGCGAGATCGGGTTGAAGGGCCAGTCGATGGAGCCCATCGGCGTCGACTTCGTCCGCATCCCGAGCTCGCTCGTCGGCGAGTACTGCCCCTTCGTCAGCCCGTAGACCCGGTTGTTGAAGAGCAGGATCTTGAAGTTGACGTTGCGGCGGAGCGCGTGGATCAGGTGGTTGCCGCCGATCGAGAGCGCGTCGCCGTCGCCGGTCACGACCCAGACCGAGAGGTCGGGCCGCGTCGTCGCGAGCCCGGTCGCGATCGCGGGCGCGCGGCCGTGGATCGAGTGCATCCCGTACGTGTTCATGTAGTACGGGAACCGGGCAGCGCAACCGATCCCGCTGATGAAGACCGTGTTCTCGCGGGCGATCCCGAGCTCCGGCATGAACGACTGGAGCGCGGCGAGGATCGCGTAGTCGCCGCAGCCGGGGCACCAGCGCACCTCCTGGTCGGTGCGGAAGTCCTTGGCGGTGAGCGCGCCGTTCCCGTTGCCGCCGTTCTCGCTCAATGCCTCTGCCTGTCCTGCTGGGACGGAATCCAGTTCGGCGGGGCCCCCGGGCCAATCTTCTTCAACCACGCGCGGATCTTCATAACAGCGCCTCCAGAGATTCGATTGCGTCCTGCAGCTCGGCCGCGCGCAGGGGGAAGCCGCGGACGCGGTTGTAGCCGATCGCGTCGACGAGGAACTGCGAGCGGACGAGCTGCAGCAACTGGCCGAGGTTCATCTCCGGCACGAGCACCTTCTCGTAGCGGCGCAGCACGTCGCCGGTGTTGCGCGGGAACGGGTTGACGTGGCGCAGGTGCGCGTGGGCGACGTGCTTGCCGTTCGCGCGGACGCGCCGCGCGGCCGCCGCGACCGGGCCGTACGTGCCGCCCCAGCTGAGCACGAGCAGCTTCGCCTCGCCGTCCGGGTCGTCGACCTCGAGCTCCGGGATGTCGGCGGCGATTCCGGCGACCTTCTGCGCGCGCAGCCGGGTCATCAGGTCGTGGTTCTCGGGGTCGTACGAGATGTTGCCGGTGCGGTCGGCCTTCTCGAGGCCGCCGATCCGGTGCTCGAGCCCCGGCGTCCCCGGCAGCGCCCAGGGGCGCGCGAGCGTCTGCTCGTCCCGCAGGTAGGGGAGGAACTCGTCGCCCCCCTCCTCAGTGGAATGGTTCGGCTCCGTGGCGAAGGTCGGCTGGAGGTCGGGCAGCGTGTCGAGGTCGGGCAGGAGCCAGGGCTCGCTCCCGTTCGCGAGGTACGCATCCGACAGGAGGTAGACCGGCGTGCGGTACTTGAGCGCGATCCGCGCCGCCTCGATCGCCGCGTGGAAGCAGTCCGACGGCGACCGAGCCGCGACGACGGGGACCGGCGACTCGCTGTTGCGCCCGTACAGCACCATCAGCAGGTCGCCCTGCTCCGGCTTCGTCGGCATCCCCGTGGACGGGCCGGCGCGCTGGATGTCGCAGATCACGAGCGGCAGCTCGAGCATGATCGCGAGCCCGACCGTCTCGGCCTTGAGCACGATCCCCGGCCCCGCCGAGGTCGTGACGCCGAGCGCGCCCCCGAACGCGGCACCGACCGCGGCGCCCGCGGCCGCGATCTCGTCTTCCGCCTGGAACGTGCGCACGCCGAAGTGCTTGTAGCCGGCCAGCTCCTCCAGGATCGCGCTCGCCGGCGTGATCGGATAGGCGCCGAGGAAGAGCGGCAGCTCCGAGAGCCGCGACGCGGCGACGAGGCCGAGCGACAGCGCCTGGTTGCCGGTGATGTTGCGGTACGTCCCCGGCGCGAGCTTCGCCGGCTTCACCTCGTAGGTGACCGCGAAGGACTCGGTCGTCTCGCCGAACGCGTAGCCGGCCCGCAGCGCCTTGATGTTCGCCGCGGCGATCTCCGGCCGCTTCGTGCCGAACTTCTCCTCCAGGAACTCGATCGAGGGCTTGATCGACCGTCCGTACAGCCACGACATGAGCCCGAGCGAGAACATGTTCTTCGAGCGCTCGGCCTCGCGCGGAGTCACGCCCTCGACCTCCTTCAGCGCGCCGACGGTGAGCGAGGTCAGCGGCACGGCGTGCACCTGGTACTCGTCGAGCGAGCCGTCCTCGAGCGGGTTCTGCGCGTAGCCGGCCTTCTGGAGGTTCCGCTCGGTGAAGGCGTCGGCGTCGACGATCAGCGTCCCGCCCCTCGGCAGGTCGGCGATGTTCGTCTTCAGTGCGGCCGGGTTCATCGCGACGAGTACGTTCGGCGCGTCGCCCGGCGTGAGGATGTCGTGGTCGGCGAAGTGGAGCTGGAAGCCCGATACGCCCGGCAGCGAGCCGGCCGGCGCGCGGATCTCGGCCGGGAAGTCCGGCAGCGTCGAGATGTCGTTGCCGAGCAGTGCCGCCTCGGACGTGAACTGCGAGCCGGTGAGCTGCATGCCGTCCCCCGAGTCGCCCGCGAAGCGGACGATCACCTGCGAGAGCTGCTCGACCGGCTTGCTGCTCATGTCCCGTACCGAGGTATAGCGCACACTCCGGCCCCTGGGGAACCGGGCTAGTCCGCTTCGGCGAGCAGAGCCGCGACGTCGAGCGGGCGCGTGTACATCGTCATCTGGCCGTCGGGCGTCCTCGGCCACTCCTCCTGAGGCCGGTCGCGATAGAGCTCGACCCCGTTGTCGTCGGGGTCGCGCAGGTAGATCGCCTCGGAGACGCCGTGGTCGCTCGCGCCGGTGAGTGGGATGCCCGCGTCGACTACACGCTTGACCGCCTGGGCCAGGTTCTTGCGGTCGGGGAAGCGAATCGCCGTGTGGAAGAGGCCCGTGGTGTTCGGCGGCGGCGGCCCGGAACCCTTCGACTCCCAGGTGTTGAGGCCGATGTGATGGTGGTAGCCGCCGGCGGAGATGAACGCCGCCTCGTCGCCGAGCCGGACGACGACGTCGAAGCCGAGCACGCCCTCGTAGAAGGCCAGCGCACGGCCGAGGTCGGAGACCTTGAGGTGGACGTGGCCGATGTCCACGCGCGGGTCGAGCGCCATGTGCGGACATTAGCCGTCGCGATGCTTCAGATCGTCCTCGCGTTGCTGGGCCTGGGCGAGCGTCAGCTGCCCCGAGCAGACCTCGGCGTTGAGCTCGTTCTCGATCTTGTCCACCTCGGCCGCGCGCGGGTAGGGCTCGGGCCAGAGGTTGCGCGGGTCGGTGGGATCCCCGCCGAGCTCGAGGCTGATCAGGTGATCCTCCTGGTAGCCGGAGAGGGAGCCCGTCTCGCCGTACGCGCGCATCTGCCTGCGCTTGAGGCCGTTCGTGTAGTCGGTCGGCGGCCGGATCGTCGCCGTCCAGCCGTGGCGGCAGATCGTGGAGCGGATGTTCGCCTGCGTCACGTCCGGGTTGAGGACGCCCGGTGTGCGCACCGGGTCGGCGAGGACCGCGCGGGTCCCGTGCCGGTGCACCGGCGCGAACGCCACGGCGACCGCCGTAACGAGGAGCAGCGCGATGAGCAGGTCGACCGCCGTGACGGATCTCGGCACGGCGGCGACCGTAGGCCACGCTCTCGCCCGCCGCAAGACGCTCTTCCGGCCGTGTCCAGGCGAGGCAGTAGGCTCGGGGACATGGTCGAGATCTCCGTCCGCCCGCGCGGTCCCTATTCGCTCGCGCTCTCCGCACGGCTCGCCGGCGACACGACACGGCACGTGCGGGACGGAGTGGTGACGGCGTGCTGCGCCGGCGGCGTCGCCCTCGCGCGGCAGTCCCCGGACGGGACGGTGACGATCCGATCCGAGTCGCCTGCTGCCGTCGAGAAGCTCCGCTGGATGCTCGCGCTCGACGACGACCACTCCGGGTTCCTCGGCCTCATCGCCGGCGACCCGCTCTTGGGCCGTACCTCGAAGCACCTCCGCGGCTTCCGCCCGGTGCGCACCGCGACCGTCGCACACGCGCTGCTGCGCGCCGTCTGCGGGCAGCTCGTCGACTGGAAGACGGCACGAAATCTCGAACGCCGCGTGATCCGCGCGCTGCAGCCTCGTGACGCTTCCGTGACGGTGGCTGCTACCGGCCTCAGCGAGCCGCCGGCGACCGGCGCGCTCGCGGCCGCCGCGCCGTTCGAGCTGCGCCGGCTCGGGCTGCACGAGCGGCGCGGCGCGGCCGTCGTCCGGCTCTCCCGCGGCCTGGAGCTCGAGCGGCTCCACGACCTGCCGACCGACGCCGTGGTGCGCCGACTCGAGCGCGAGCGTGGCCTCGGCCCCTGGTCGGCGGGCGTCGTCTGCCTCGAGGGGCTCGGCCGCTACGAGCACGGTCTCGTCGGCGACCTCGGCCTCGTCAAGCTGCTGCGCGTGCTGCGCGGCCGGCCGGTCGAGGGCTGGGAGACGGCCGAGCTGCTCGAGCCGTACGGCGAGTGGGCCGGCCTCGCGAGCGTCTACCTCCTCGCCGGCCTGGGCCGGGGCCTGATCCCGCTGCCGGCCGCGCGCGCAGCGTGACCTGGTCTCCGGGCGACACAATCGTCCTCCGCCAGGTCTGGCAAGGCCGCCCGCTGTTCGCGTTCCCGTGCGTCGTCGTCTCGGACGAGCGCGACCTGCTCGTGACCTACGTGCCGGAGCGGGCGCCGTTCGGCGCCGTGCCCGGTTGGCCGAGACCGGGCGGCGTCCACCCCTGGGCCCACCGCACGCGCTGGGAGGGTCACGGGACGCTGATGCTGCGGCGGCCGGGCGACCGCTACTCGATCTGGGTCTTCTGGCAGGGAGAGGAGCGGGAGTTCCAGTGCTGGTACGTCAATCTCGAGCAGCCCTACCGGCGCTCGGCGATCGGCATCGACACGCTCGACCACGAGCTCGACCTGTGGAGCGACGACGGCCTCACCTGGCACCTCAAGGACGAGGAAGGCGTCGAGGAGTGCGTCGCCCACGGCCGGTTCGACGAGCAGGAGGCGGAGCGGATCTGGGCCGACTCCGCCGCGTTCCAGGCCGAGTACGAGCGCGCAGGGCCCTGGTGGGACCCCGAGTGGGCGAGCTGGCGACCTCCGGGCCGGCCGACCCCGCCGCCGCTCCCGGAGGGCTGGGACCTCGTGCCGGCCGCCTGATCTCCGGCAGACTCTCTCCATGAGCGAGCGCAAGATCGCGATCCTCGGCGGCGGGCGGATCGGCGAGGCCCTGCTCTCCGGCCTGCTCAGCTCCGGCTGGCGCGACGCGGGCGAGATCGTCGTGACCTCCCGCGAGGAGGACCGGATCGCCGAGCTGCGCGAGCGCTACGGCGTCGAGGCCACCGCCGACAACGCTGCCGCGGTTGCCGGCGCCGGCGTCGTCGTCGTGGCCGTCAAGCCGCAGGACATCGACGCGCTGCTCGACCAGGTCGGACAGCACCTGACGACGGGCCAGACCGTCGTCTCGGTCGCGGCCGCCATCCCGACCGCGCACATCGAGGAGCGGATCGCGGAGGGCGTGCCGGTCGTGCGCGCGATGCCGAATGCCCCCGCGACGGTGCACGAGGGCATGGCCGGCATCTGCGCCGGCGCCCACGCAGAAGACGAGCAGCTCGCGCTGGCCGAGGAGCTGCTCTCCCATCTCGGCCGCGTGGTGCGCGTCCCCGAGCGGTCGATGGACGCGATCACGGCCGTCTCGGGCTCCGGCCCTGCGTACTTCGCGTTGCTCGCCGAGGCGATGATCGAGGCCGGCATCCTGCTCGGCCTCTCGCGCGAGATCTCGACGACGCTCGTCGTGCAGACGATGTTCGGCACGGCGAAGCAGCTGCGCGACCAGAAGATGCACCCGGTCGAGTTGCGCGAGTCGGTCACCTCGCCGGGCGGCACGACGATCGCGGCGATCCGCGAGCTCGAGCAGGCGGGCGTCCGCGCCGCGTTCCTGAACGCGATCCAGGCGGCGATGGATCGCGCGCGAGAGCTTGCGGAAGGCGGATGAGCCAGGTCGACATCAGGGTCGTGGCCGACGCCGACGAGGCCGCCCACCTCGTCGCCGAGCGCCTCGCCGAGCAGGCGCGGGCCGGCGGCAGCGTCGTGCTCACCGGCGGCACGACGCCACGGATGGCATACGAGCTCGGGACGCAGCCCGCGCCCGACTGGAGCCGGGTGGAGCTCTGGTGGGGCGACGAGCGCTGCGTGCCGCCGGACGACGAGCGCTCGAACTTCGCCATGGCGAAGGCGGCGCTGCTCGACCGGCTCGAGCAGCAGCCGGCGGCCGTCCACCGCATGCGGGGGGAGCTCGGCCCCGACGCCGGGGCGGAGGAGTACACGCGCGAGCTCGCAGGGGCCGCGACCTTCGACCTCGTCCTGCTCGGCCTCGGCCCCGACGGCCACATCGCCTCCCTCTTCCCGAACTTCCCGACGCTCGACGTGGCCGATCGCGATGTCGTCGGCAGCGGGGCCGGCCACGAGCCGTTCGTGGACCGGATCACGCTCACGCTGCCGCGGCTGTGCAACACGCGCGAGCTCCTCTTCCTCGTCACCGGCGAGGACAAGGCGGAAGCGGTCGCGCGCGCTCTCGCCGGCGAGCCATCGCACGAGACGCCCGGCAGCCTCGCGCGCGCGGCGCAGGGAGCCACGCGAGCCGTTCTCGACCGGGCCGCGGCGGCGCGCCTTCCAGGCTGATGTCCGAGATGAAGGAGCGGATGCTGCGCGGCGAGCTCTACCGCGTCGACGAGGAGCTCCTGGCCGACCACGCCCGCGCCCAGGCGCTGGTCGAGCGGTTCAACTCGGCTCGGGACGACGCGATCCTGCGCGAGCTGCTCGGGCACGTCGGGGAGGGAGTGCTCGTCCGCCCGCCCTTCCGCTGCGACTACGGCACGCAGATCTCGATCGGCGCCGGGACGTTCGTCAACTTCGACTGCATCATGATCGACGTCGCGCCCATCCGGATCGGGGCGGACTGCCAGATCGCCACGCGAGTCCAGCTCCTGACGGCGACGCACCCGATCGAGCCCGGGCCGAGGCGGGAAGGCTGGGAGTCCGGCGAGCCGATCACGATCGGCGACAACGTCTGGCTGGGAGGCGGCGCGATCGTGTGCCCGGGCGTGACGATCGGCGACGACACCGTCGTCGGCGCCGGCGCCGTGGTCACGTCGGACCTTCCTTCCGGAGCTCTCGCAGTCGGCGTCCCTGCTCGGGTTCGACGAGAGATCGGGTCCTAGGAGGCCTTGGCGAAACAGTGGCTGCGCCGCCCCGCCAAGACCTCCTAGCCAGCGCGTCGAGGGCGAGCGCGGTGTCCGCGACGGGGAGGTCCTCGAGGAACGCCTCGCGCTCCTCGAACGAGCGCCGCACCGACGCGACGGCCGCGCGATACGCGTCCGCATCGTGCGCGGCGAGCGCGGCGAGCGCGGCGGAGACATCGCTCGGGAACTCTTCCCCGAGCGTCGCTGCGAGCTCGCCCGCCTCGGCGTCGCGGCCGAGCACGAGCAGCGCGAGCACGCCGGCGTAGCGCCCGATGGGCGACTCCGCGTCCACCGCACCGGCGTCGAGCGCCCACCGAGCAGCAAGTAACAAGTTGTCACAAGGTGGGGTTTCGCCGGCGATGAGCAGCGCCTTGATCGCGCCGAGCGGGCGGCCCCACGCGTCCGTCGCGCCTCCCACGTCCCAGCTCTCGCGATAGCGCGCCGCCGCGCGCCGCAGCCACTCGGCCGCTCCCTCCCGGTCGACGGCCATGAGCAGCGAGAGCCCCGCCGCCCACGCCGCGTTCGCGAGCTGCACGAGCTGCCGTTCGTCCAGCCCCCGCGTCTCCCCCGCCGCGTAGCGCGCCGCCGCGTGCTCGTACCGCTCGCGCCAGTCCATGCGCCGCAGGTTACGCTCGGCCCGACATGGCGAACGACGACTGGCGGATCCGGATCGAGGTCGAGGAGGAGGAGCACGCGACCGGCCTGCTCGACCGGCTGGGCGGCGACCTCGACAAGGAGGCGCGCGAGCTCGCAGAGGAGCTCGAGTCGCGCCGGCTCGTCGTGTCCCGCGACGGCGACATCGTCTTCGTCTACGCCGGCACCCGCGCCGAGGCCGAGAGCGCTCACGCGGTCGTCGAGGCGCAGCTCCGCGCCCACGGCATCGCCGCGAAGACGAGCCGCGTCGAGCACTGGATCGACGAGGAGGACCGCTGGGACGACGAGCCGCCCGGCGTGACGTGGGAGGAGGAGGAGCTCGAGCGCGGCTTCGCTCCGTGGGAGGTGCGCGTCGAGTGCGCGTCGCGCCAGGAGGCGAACGAGCTCTCCCAGCAGCTCGAGTCCGAGGGCTACAAGCCCGAGCGCCGCTTCAACTACCTCATCGTCGGCACGGCGAGTCGCGAGGACGCGGACGCGCTCGCGACTCGCCTCCACGGCGAGGTCGAGGCGGGCGGAGAGGTCGTCCTCGAGGCCGAGCCCAGGAACCCCTTCGCCATCTTCGGCGGACTCGGTCTTTAGCTGGCCGGGCGAAGAGCTTCGCTCTTCGCCCGGGGGCTGAGGAACTCCGCCAACGGGAGAGCGCGGTCTCCCGTTGGCTCCGTGCAGTAGGGCTTTGTTGTTGGGAAGCGTGGGCTCGGACGTCCGGTTTGTCAACGTAGGTTCGAAACGCTTGATCGTATGAGCTTAGTGTAGGGAATTTGTGT
>JBJMKE010000037.1:0-15506 GCA_045806005.1 Gaiellaceae bacterium | reverse complement strand
CGATGTTCAAGAAGCGCTCGTGGACGCGCGTGTCGTCGGTCAGCTCCGGGTGGAAGGCCGCCACGAGGAGCCGTCCCTCGCGCGCCAGCACCGGATGGCCGTCGACCTCCGCGAGCACCTCGACGTCGGGCCCCGGATCCTCGAGCCACGGCGCCCGGATGAAGACCGCCCGCAGCTGCTCCTCGCCGTCTCCGATGTCGAGGTCGGCCTCGAAGCTCCGCACCTGGCGGCCGAACGCGTTCCGCCGCGTGCCGTAGTCGCCGAGACCGAGGTGGTCGCGGTCGAGCACGATCATCCCCGCGCAGGTCCCGAAGATCGGGCCGCCGAAGCCGCGCACGCCCTCGTCGAGGCCGTAGAGGCGCATCAGCCGCGCGATCGCCGTCGACTCGCCTCCCGGGATGATCAGGCCGTCGAGCCCGTCGAGCTGCTCGGGGAGCCGGACCTCGACCTGCTCCGCGCCGAGCCGCCGCAACACGGCGGCGTGCTCCCGGAAGTTCCCCTGGACGGCGAGGACGCCGATCCTGAGCGGCTTCTCCATCGCCTCGGATGGTAACGAGGGCTATTCGGGCGCTGGTGGCGCCGAGGGCCCCGGGGCAAGGTCCGCGACCCGGCGGCCCGCGAGCCCTAGCAGGACGAGCCAGAAGCCGAGGAGCCCGAGCGCAAGCGCGGGCGACCAGGCGCCGATCGCCGGCGACGAGGTGCAGGTCTCCCCTGCCAGCGTCGCCGTGCAGGTCGTGCCGCCGCCTCCGAACGCCTGTTCCGCAATCGCCATGGGCGAGCCGACGACGTAGTGGACCGTTGCCGCGAAGAAGCCGATCGTGCCGAGCACCGCCCAGCTCGACCGCCGCGTGGCGTACGCGACGCCGACGTAGAGGAAGGCCACGATCGTGACGATCGCCCACTGCGCGTCGCTCGTATGCCACCAGTAGAGGATCGGGCCGCCGATCAGCAGGCCCGCCGTCAGGTGGAACCAAAAAAGGACGGCTCCCGGAGGATTCGACCGGTAGCCAGGTACACGAGCCCGACGACGAGCGTGACCGCCGCCGTCCAGCTCCCGCCGTTCGTGATCAGGTCGATCACGAAGAGCCAGGCGACGAAGAGAGAGATCAGCCGGATGAACGGGAAGCCGAACCTCCGCCGGTCATCCCACGCGGCAGCGAGGATGATCAGCCAGAACGCGAGCCGCCCCCAGGACCAGTGCCCGAACGAGCCGCTCACGCCCGTCCAGCCCCACCACGTGAAGAGGACTCCGACGAAGACGGCCCAGGCGATCACGGCGGCGAACGCGAAGATGCCCGCGGCGATCCGGCGCTCGCGGATGCGGAAGGCATGCGCGATCGCGTACAGCACGGCGAGGATGAGCAGCGCCCACCCCGCCAGTGCCCCCTTGCCGTACTGGTTCGAGAGATACCCGAGCGCCACGAGGCCGCCGAGGAGCACCGTGAGCCCGCCCGTGTAGACGAGGAACGACGAGGACGTCCAGATCGGCTTCACCTCGCGCACGAGGGCAATGGTCTCCCCCACGCCGGACGGACGACCGGTAGCAGCCACCGTCACAGCGGTGTGCAGGCTCCTTCACCGATGCGCAACGAACCCGCTTCCCGCCGCGCTCGCCGCCGTGACAAAGACGTGAGGGTGGCTGCTACCGGCCTCTCGCCGTGCGGCTTAGTCGGCCTCTCGCGGTGCGGCTTACCAGCCGCGGGTCTCGAGCAGCTCGCTCGGGTCGAGCGACTGCGTCGAGATGCCCACCATCGGCTCGCCGAGGCCGGCGGAGACGCGGGCGAGGATCTCCGGATCGCGGAAGTGCGTCGTCGCCTCGACGATCGCCTTCGCGCGCCGCTCCGGGTCGCCCGACTTGAAGATCCCCGAGCCGACGAAGACGCCGTCCGCGCCGAGCTGCATGCAGAGCGACGCGTCGGCGGGCGTCGCGATCCCGCCGGCCGTGAACGTCACGACCGGCAGCTTGCCGTTCTCGGCCACCCACTTGACCAGCTCGTAGGGCGCGCGCAGCTCCTTCGCCTCGGAGTACAGCTCCTCCTCGCGGAGCGCGCCGAGCCGGCGGATGTGGCCGAAGACGGAGCGCATGTGCGTGACGGCGTTGACGATGTCGCCGGTGCCCGCCTCGCCCTTCGTGCGGATCATCGCGGCGCCCTCGGCGATCCGGCGCAGCGCCTCGCCGAGGTTCGTGCAGCCGCAGACGAAGGGGACGGTGAACCGCCACTTGTCGACGTGGTGCTCGAGGTCGGCGGGAGTCAGCACCTCGGACTCGTCGATGTAGTCGATCTCGAGCGCCTCGAGGATCTGCGCCTCGGCAAAGTGGCCGATGCGGCACTTCGCCATGACGGGGATCGTCACGGCCGCCTGGATCTCCTGGATCTTGTCGGGATCGGACATGCGCGCGACCCCGCCGTCACGGCGAATGTCGGCCGGGACGCGCTCGAGCGCCATCACCGCGACGGCCCCCGCCGCCTCGGCGATCCTCGCCTGCTCGGCGTCGACGACGTCCATGATCACGCCGCCCTTGAGCATCTCGGCGAGCCCGCTCTTGACCCGCATCGTCCCGTACTCGGCCACGGCCCGAGTGTAGCTAGGCCACGGCCTGATAGAAGAGCCGCATGGAGCCGTGGTCGCGAGAGCCGGTGGGGCGTTTCGACGAGCTCGAGATCGAGAGCGAGCTGCTGCGCGACAACCCGCTCGGCGACCCACACGTGCGGCCTGTCTGGGTCTACCTCCCGCCTGCCTACGACGCCGAGCCCGACCGGCGCTTCCCGTCCATCTACCTGATCCAGGGGATGACGGGGCAGATCGACATGTGGCGGAACCGGACCGCATTCCGCCCCAGCACGCCCGAGCGCATCGACCGGCTGTTCGCGGAGGAGGGCTGCCCGCCGGCGGTCGTCGTCTTCGTCGACTGCTGGACGTCGTACGGCGGCTCGCAGTTCATCGACTCTCCGGGGACCGGGCGGTACGGCGAGTACCTCTGCGAAGAGGTCGTCTCGTTCGTCGACTCCCGCTACCGGACGCTCCCCGATGCCGGCCACCGCGGGCTGACGGGCAAGTCGAGCGGCGGCTACGGAGCGATGGTGGTGCCGATGCTGCGGCCGGAAGTCTTCGGCGGGCTCGCGACCCATTCGGGCGACGCGCTCTTCGAGCTCTGCTACCTGCCGGAGTTCCGCGACACCGTGCGCGCGCTCCGCGACGAGTACGACGGCTCGTACGAGAAGTTCTGGGAGGACTTCCGCTCACGGCCGGCATTCACGAAGAAGTCCGACATGGACCTCGTCAACACGTATGCGATGGCGGCCTGCTACTCGGCGAACGAGGACGGCTCGGTCGACCTCCCGTTCGACACGGCGACCGGAATGCTCCGCGACGACGTCTGGCAGCGGTGGCTCGCGTGGGACCCGGTCCGGATGGCGCGCCGCCACGCCGACGCGCTCCGCAGCCAGCGCGCGATCTACATCGACGCCGGCACGCGCGACGAATGGTTCCTCGACCTGGGCGCCGAGGCGTTCCGGCGGGAGCTCGAGGCGCTCGGGATCACCGACGTCTTCTTCGAGCTGTTCGACGCCGATCACGGCGGCATCGAGTACCGCTACCCGCTCGCGATCCGCTACCTCGCGGAGCGCTTGCAGTAGTTGAAGGCCTAGGCGACGTCGACCGGGCCGATGCGCTCCCGGAGGGCGGCGATCCGGTCGTGGAGCTCTTGCCGTGCATCCGAGACCTCGCGCTCGCGGGCACGCGTCTCGTCGGTCCCGAAGCCGAAGTCGATCTTGTCGTGCAGCCGCCGGCGGTCCGCCGACAGCCGCTCCTCCTCGGCCACCAGCTGGGCCAGCTCGGCGCGGAGGCTGTCGGCGCGCGTCCTGTCCATGGAGCGCCTATCGGCAGCAGCGGCAACCGGAGTTGAGCACACGTCGTGATGCGAAGTGGTCAGGCTCGGCACCGGGCGACCGGGCTAGGCTCGCGAATCAGCCGTGGCAGCGCTGCAGGATCAGCTCGAAGCCGTCGTTGCGACCGGCGTTCCGGGAGCGGTCGCGGTGGCCGTCGGGCCGCAGGGCCGGGTCGAGGGAGCGGCCGGCGTCGCAGACCTCGGGACCGGCGAGCCGCTAACGGTCGAGCATCGCTTCCGCATCGGCAGCGTGACGAAGATCTTCGTGGCCGCGCTCGTGCTCCGACTCGCGGCGGAGGGCCTCCTCGACCTGGACGGCGAGGCGACGCCGTTCACCGAGGGCATCACGATCCGCCAGCTCCTGAACCACACGAGCGGCCTGGACGACTTCATGGGCGACCCCGTGGCCTTCTTCGAGCCGTACCGCCGCGACCCGGGCCACCGCTGGGAGTTCGGGGCGGGCGAGGAACTGCGGCTGGTGCTGGAGAAGCCGCGCCTCTTCGCGCCGGGCGAGGGCTGGGCCTATCACGGCAGCAACTACATCGTGCTCAGGCTGCTCGTCGAGGAGGTGACCGGCAGCAGCCTCCGGACTGCGCTGCGCGAGCGCGTCCTGGAGCCGCTCGGTCTGGACCGGTCGCATCTCGTCGAGGGCCCGCTCCGCGGCGACTGCGCACGCGGGTACCTCCCGCCGGACAACCCGATCCTCCCCGGCGGCCCGGGCCCGGTCGACGTGACGGAGCTCGACCTTCCCTTCTACCGGGCCGGGGGCGGCATCGTCTCGACCGTCGCCGACACGGCCGCGATCCTGCGAGCCTTGCTCGGAGGTGGGTTCCTGCCTCGCGGCCTGCGGAGCGAGATGCTCGACGCGGTGGAGGCGGACTGGGAGGAGACCGACCGCTACGGGCTCGGGATCGGCGAGATCACGGCGCTGATGGGACGGCAACGCTCGCCGTGCGGGCCTGCCTGGGGTCACCTGGGCTTCTCGCTCGGCTACGTGGCGATCGCCCTCTCGAGCGAGGACGGCGAGCGCCAGGTCGTGCTCTGCGTCAACGGCAACCTGGTCGAGCCCGCGGCGATCGACGCCTTCTGGGACGCCGCGGGCCGGATCGCCTGGGACCTCTACTGCTGAGTCGGGTCACCCGAAAGGGTGAACTCGTCTCGTAAGCCTGCGGGAGGTTTCGGCAGAAAGTCCTCGTTCTCCCTGCCGACGTCCCCTGCAAGGCGATTCTCAAGCAGACCCGGGGCCCGGCCGAAGGGGAAGGTGGGGAGATGAAGTTGCCGCTTATCGATTGGGGGAACCGCATGCGCCGCACGCGACGCGTACTCGTGATCGACGACGACCGGCTCCTCTGTGAGCTGATCCGGACGACCTTCGAGCTGGAAGGGTTCGTCGTGGACGCCGCCCACGACGTGATCGAGGCCGAGAAGATCCTCGCCGACTCGAAGCCGGACGCGATCCTGCTCGACATCGGCCTTCCCGGCGTCGACGGGATCTTCTACCTGGAGCGGCTGCGCGAGACGCCGCAGACGAGCAAGCTCCCGATTGTCGCGATCAGCGGGTCGGAGGAGGCCGGTCGCTCGGCGAAGGCTGCAGGAGCGACGGAGTTCGTCCGCAAGCCGTTCAGCCCGGTCGACCTGCTCGCACTCGTCGCGCGGCAGATTCGCCGCTTCCCCTTCGGCCCCGTCGACGCGGGCAGCGGCCTGGTCGACGCCGCGGACCTGAACCGGCTGATCGACATCGGCCGCCGCCAGCACGAGCTCCTGAACGAGGCCTACACCCAGACGGTCGCCGTGCTCGCGTCGGCGCTGGAGTCACGCGACTTCGGTACGAGCCGGCACTCGCGGCGTGTCACGCAATACGCCACACGGCTCACGCTCGAGGTCGCACCGGGGCTGCTCGACGATCCGAGCCTCGAATGGGGCTTCCTCCTGCACGACGTCGGCAAGATCGGCATCCCCGACGGGATCCTCCTCAAGCCCGGACGCTTGACGGCGATGGAACGCCGCCGGATGGAGCAACACGCGGAGATCGGCGAGCGGCTGCTCGCGCACATCCCGCTGCTCAGCCACGAAGGCGGGCGCATCATCCGCTCCCATCACGAGCGCTGGGACGGAAACGGGTACCCAGACCGCCTCTCCGAGGAGCGCATCCCGTTGGGGGCGCGGATCTTCGCCGTCGTCGACTCGCTCGACGCGATGACCGACCAGCGCCCGTACCGCCGGCCGGTCGGCTGGGATGCCGCCGTGGAGGAGATCCTCAGCTGCCGCGGCAGCCAGTTCGACCCGGACGTCATCGACGGCTTCGAGGCGTGCGAGCCCGAGCTCTACCGGCTCCACCGGGAGGAGATCGCCGCGTAAGTCAGCGGGTGGACGCGGAGGTTCCGCCGGCGATCTCGTCCTTGAGCCGGTTGCGCAGCAGGAGGAGCTGCGGGTCCATCAGCTCCTCGACGTCGGTGCTCTCGAACAGGCTCCAGAGCGCGTCGAAGAGGACGATCTTCCCCGCGCGCTCCAGGTCGATCCTGCCGGAGTCCTCGGAGGACTCGAAGGCGCGAACGACGTCCTCGTCGCTGCCGCACGACCGGATCGCCTGCAGCAGCAGGTCCCGGGCGTCCCGGGAGATCTCGACCGGCCCGTCGCGCGTCTCCACGGCGATCGGCCCGAGATGCTTGCCGAGCCGCGCCGCCTCTGCGCGGTAGGCGTCCGCGAGCCCTGCGAGGAGCTCCTTCGGCATCGGCTCGTGGTGGAACCGGTGCTCGCTCATGCCGCACCAGACGGCCGCCGTTCCGTCGGGCCGGACCCTGTAGTCGAGCGTGGCGTCGAGGTCTTCCTCGATGCGGACCCGCCACTCCTCGGCCGCCTGCCTGCCGCCCCGCCCGACGTGCTTGAAGGCGAGCTGAAGCCACGGGTAGTCACCCTTCCACTCCGCCATGCGGCGAGGGTACTGCGCCGACCGGCCGGTCCCCTAGCCTCCGCGAGGATGCTGAGGGAGGAGCTGCGCCGGCTCGGCACGTGGGGCGAGCGTCACCGCCGGCTGCTCGCGCGGATCCTGATCGCGTTCGGCCTCTCGGTCGCGGTCGACCTCGTCTGCGCGACGTTGATGTGGTCGTACGAGAGCGGCCTCAAGGGAAGCGACATCCACGGCTTCGGCGACGCCGTGTTCTTCTCGACCGTGCAGATCCTCACGGTCTCGTCGTCGCTGAAGAATCCGGTGACCGCCGCCGGCCAGGCGGTGGACGTGGCGCTCGAGTTCTGGGCGGTCTTCGTCATCACCGCCGTGGCCGGCTCCTTCGCCTCCTTCTTCCACAGCGGCGACACGCAATAGGGTCGGGAAGTGTCCGTCGAGCTGTCGCGGGAGCGGGCGGCCGCGAAAGCAGCGGACGACACGGAGCGGCTCTTCCCCCGGCGGAGTCCCGTCGGCCCAGCACTCCGTCTACGTGATTGAAGCGGACGGCGAGCCCGCCGGCGACCTGTGGCTGAGCGAGCGGGACGAGACCCTGGAGCCGTGCCTGTTCGTGTACGACGTCTACCTCGACGAGCGATACCGGGGCCGTGGGTACGGCCGGGCCGCGATGCTGCTCGCCGAGGACGAGGCGAGGCGGCGGGGCATCGGCCGCGTCGCGCTCAACGTCTTCGGGGGCAACGCGGCGGCCCGCAGCCTGTACCGGTCGCTCGGCTACGAGGAGAACGCCGTCTCGATGAGCAAGAAGCTCTAGCGCGTCGCCTTCTTCGCGCTGCTGCGCGCCTTGCCGGTGGCCTGCTGCGCCTTGCCCTTGAGCGCCTTCCCGACGCCCTTGGCCTCGGTCTTGCCGCTGCCGGTCGCGTAGCCGGTGTTCGCCTTGGCCTTGCCCGCGGCCTCGTTCGCCTTCCCCTTCACCCGCTGCATGCGATCGCCCATGGTCGGTTCTCCTTTCGTTTCGGCCTTGAAAGGAGGAAACGGCCGCGGGACGGGCTTGGTTGCGCTAAGAGCTCCTAACGCAATGAAGCACGGGCCGCCTGGCCGCGCTGTGCGGCGGCGCGTGGTCATTCCGTCAGACGCTCTACGCCGTCTTGAGCCCGACGGGACAGGCGACGCCCGTGCCGCCGATGCCGCAGTAGCCGTTCGGGTTCTTTGCGAGGTACTGCTGGTGGTACGGCTCGGCGTAGTAGAAGGGCCCCGCCTCGGCGATCTCGGTCGTGATCGCTCCGTAGCCTTCACGTGCGAGCTCGGCCTGGTACATGTCGCGAGACGACTCCGCCGCAGCCCGCTGCGCCTCGTTCGCCCAGTAGACGGCCGAGCGGTATTGCGAGCCGCGGTCGTTGCCCTGCCGCATCCCCTGCGTGGGATCGTGGCCCTCCCAGAAGAGACGCAGCACGCCCTCCAGCGAGAGCACGGCCGGGTCGAAGACGACGAGCACGGCCTCCGTGTGGCCGGTGCGGCCGCTGCAGACCTCCTCGTACGTGGGGTTCGGCGTGTAGCCGCCGGCGTAGCCGACGGCCGTCGTGTAGACGCCGTCCGCCTGCCAGAAGATCTTCTCGGCGCCCCAGAAGCAGCCCATCCCGACGACCAGCTGCTCCATCCCCTCGGGGAACGGCGGCTGGAGCGGCGTGCCGAGCACGTCGTGCCGCTCGGGCACGGGCAGCGGGGTGTCGCGGCCCGGCAGCGCCTGCTCGCGCTCGACCAGGTCCGTCTTCGCGAAGAGAAACATGGCTCCAGCTTACGTGGCGAGGTCGTTCCACCGTCCGGCGCCGAACTCGCAGCCCGGCCTGCCACCATGGGGACGTGAGCACCGAGGAGTCGCGCACCTCTCGCGTCCTGTCCGACGCCGCCGCCGTCGGGTCGGCGGCCGCGGGCAACCTCGCTCGTCGGCTGACGCGGCTCCTCGGGGGCGAGGAGCGGATGCGGGTCATCCTCATCCTCGCGGCGGTGCTCGGGCTGAGCGGCGCCGACGTCGCGACCGTCGGCGCCTCGGCGCAGGAGCTCCGATCGGGGCTCCACATCACGAACACGGACATCGGCCTGCTGGTCAGCGTCAGCTCCCTCGTCGGCGCGGTGGCGAGCCTCCCGTTCGGCGTCCTCGCCGACCGGGTGACGAGGACGCGGATCCTCGGCGGGACGATCTTGCTCTGGGGCGTCGCGATGCTGTGGAGCGCGAGCGCCTCGAACTTCACGGAGCTCCTCTGGACGCGGCTTTTCCTCGGCGCGGTCACGGCTTCGGCGGGGCCGATGGTCGCCTCGCTCGTCGGTGACTGGTTCGGCAGCTGGGAGCGCGGGCGGATCTACGGCGTGATCCTCGCGGGCGAGTACGTCGGCGCAGGCGTCGGCTTCGCCGTCACCGGCAACGTCTCCACCCTCTCGTGGCGGGCGGCGTTCGTCGTCCTCGCCCTGCCGGCGTTCGCGCTCGCTTTCGCGGTCTGGCGTCTGCACGAGCCGAAGCGCGGCGGGCTCGGGGTGCTCGCGCACGAGTCCCGGCCCGCACCGCCGGAGGCAGCGCTCGCCGAGGAGGGGCACCAGGTGACGGATGCGCAACGACTCGCGCAGGAGCGAGACCTGACGCCGGACCCGGAGCTCGTGGTGGAGCCGCGCGAGGCGCGCCGCATGGGCCTCGTACACGCGACCCGATACGTTCTGCGGGTCCGCACGAACGTCGTCCTGATCCTCGCGAGCGCCTGCGGCTACTACTTCCTGGCCGGCCTGCAGACGTTCGGTCTCGAGTTCTCGAAGGAGCAGTACGGGATCGACCAGGCGTTAGCGAGCTCCCTTCTGCTCGTGGTCGGCGCCGGGGCGCTCACCGGCGTCCTCGCGGGCGGCTCGATCGGCGACTGGCTGCTGAAGCGCGGCGTCCTGAGCGCCCGGATCCTCACCCCGGCCTGGGCGGCGGTGGGGACGACCATCCTCTTCATCCCGGCGATCTTCACGCGCCAGGCGGTCACTGCCGTGCCCTACCTCGTCGCCGCCGCCTTCTTCCTCGCCTCCCAGAACCCGCCGCTCGACGCGGCGCGGCTCGACATCATGCCGCCGCTCCTCTGGGGGCGCGCCGAGGCCGTGCGGACACTCCTGCGCTCGCTGGCGATTGCGCTCGCCCCACTGCTCTTCGGCGCGGTCTCGGACTACGTCTTCGGCGGCGGCCGGTCGGGCCTGCAGTGGACGTTCGTGGTGATGCTCCTGCCGCTCGGCGCCAGCGCCTGGCTCCTGTTCAAGGGGCGGGAGACGTACCCGCGCGACGTCGCCACCGCCGCCGCCAGCGCGGCGGCCGGATCTGCGGGCGGCGGCTACCCTCGGCCGGAGGTGAGCACTTGAGCGCCGGCGACGCGTTCCTCGTCCTCTCCGCCTTCCTCGCCTGCGCCGTCGAGATGGTGGAGGCGCTCACGATCGTCCTCGCGGCCGGGCTGGCGCGCGGGTGGCGCTCGTCGCTCGCGGGGCTCGGCGCGGCGACGCTCGCGCTCGCAGTGATCGCGGCGGTGCTCGGTCCGGCGCTGACGGCGATCCCGATCGACGCCCTCCGGCTACTCGTCGGGGCGCTCCTGCTCGTGTTCGGCCTGCAGTGGCTGCGGAAGGCGATCCTCAGAGCCTCGGGCTACAAGGCGCAGCACGACGAGGACGCGATCTTCGCGCGCGAGCTCGCGGAGGCGCGCGGCGCGGCCCACGTCGAGCGCGCCGGGATCGACTGGTACGGCTTCACGCTCTCGTTCAAGGGCGTGCTGCTCGAGGGGCTCGAGGTCGTATTCATCGTCCTCACCTTCGGCAGCGCGCAAGGCTCGATCCCTCTCGCCGCGCTCGGAGCCGCGGCCGCGCTCGTGCTCGTCGCGGGCGTCGGCGTCGCGGTCCGCGCGCCGCTCGCGCGTGTCCCGGAGAACGCGATGAAGTTCGCCGTCGGCGTGATGCTGACGACGTTCGGGATCTTCTGGTCGGTCGAGGGCGCCGGCGCCGACTGGCCCGGCTCGGACGCGGCCCTGCTCGGAGTGCTCGGCATCGTCGCGCTCATGTCGTTCCTGCTCGTGCGGCTGCTGCGGCGCGAGCGGCGGACGCAACTCCGCGCCGCCGAGGTGCGCGCGTGAAGTGGCTGCGCGGCTTCGGCCGCTTCTGGTGGGAGTTCGTCATCGGCGACGACTGGCGCGTCGCGGTGCTCGTCGCCGCCGGCATCGGCGCCACGGCGGCTCTGGTCGCCGGGGGCGTCAACGCCTGGTGGCTGCTGCCTCTCGTCGTACTGCTCGCGCTGTGGCTCTCGCTGCGGCGGGCGATCCGCCCGGCCTAGCGATGTCGGTAGTCCCGGGTCATTTGAAGCTCGAGGTCTGCTCGATCGCTAGCGCAGGCCGCGCCTGGTCCTGACCCGTCGTCGGCGACGAATAGTGCGTGGTCGAGTCGAGGAACGACAGCGCGAGCCGCCCGTCGGGCAGGATCGCGATCGACTGGAAGTCCATCCGGACCGAGTTGCCGACACCGGCCGCCGAGCCCGTGTCGCCCTTGCCGACCGTGTACCGGCGCTGCAGCACCGGCTGGTTGGTCGAGATCCCGAACTTGTACGCGTAGTCCTGGTCGTTCCCGCTCGGCTGGAGCGCGTGCACCGCGACCGCGCCGACGCCGAGCGCCGCGTTCGCGCGGAAGTCGATCTGGTCGATCGTGTCGCCGGACGGAAGCGCGACCGACACCGAGCGCCAGGTGCGGCCGCCGTCGGACGAGATCCGGTAGTCGAACCCGCCGCCGTCGTCGTGCCGGACGACGTTGTCGATCCGCCCCTTCGAGTCGACCTGGTGCAGTCCCTGTGGCTGCGTGCCGCCGGGATAGGTGAACGTCCGCCACGAGAGCGTGCTCGGATCGAGTAGCCCCCAGTCGGTGGTGAACTCGCCGCTGGCGAGCGCCGCGCCGGCGCCGAGCGGCGTCATCCCCGAGCCCGTGTTGGGCTGCATCCAGTCGAACGCCGCCGTCGGCGACGTCTTCAGGTAGCGCTCCACCGGAGAGCTCGTCGTCTCGTCGAGGAACATGCTCGACGCGTCGGTGTAGGTGAGCCCGTCCGTGCTGTAGAACGCCGGGTCCTTCCACGGATAGCCGCCCTTGACGAACGTCAGGTAGGGCACCGTTTGCCCGTTGACGACGAACGGGCCGGGCAGGACGGTGATCCACTCGCGGTCGTAGAACGGCTGGTGCACGGGCTGCTCCGCGTAGAGCCAGGTGCCCGAGGCGGCCTCGTACTTGAACGCCTGGAGGTGGTCGCCCGAGTACGGGTCCCAGCCGATCGCGTCGACGTCGCCGTTGGGGTTGACGACGATCGTCCCCTCGCCGTTGACGAGCGGGGTCAGCGGCCGCACCTGATGCCACGTCAGGCCGCGGTCGTCGGTGTAGTTGATGAACGAGCCCCCGAAGTCGAGCAGGCGACCCTGGCGGGTGGACGTCAGGTAGTTCTCGCAGCAGTTGCCCGTGCCCTGGACCACACGCCAGGTCGTGGTCCCCGTTTTCTTCTTCCCGTAGTCGACTGTGGCGTACGTGTTCAGCGACGCCGGCCGTGTGATCGACACGACCTGCGCCGGCAGCGTCGGCGACGACGCGGCGCCGACAGCGCCCGCGCTCGCCAGGAGCGCGAGCGCGGGCGCGAGCACGAGCGACGCCCGAATGAGCGTTGGCCTTCTCATCGGGCCAGCGCCTTGGAGCGCGCGAAGTAGATGTCGCGCTCGAGCGTCGTGACGCCGGGGACACGAGTGACGACACGTGTCCAGACGACGTCGAGGGTGCCGTCCGGGTTGAAGTAGCTCCCCATCAGGTCGCCGGGAGCCTCCGCGCTTGCGGGCGCGACCGGGTTCGCCTCATCGAGCGAGGTCAGCGCAGGCTTCTGCCCGGGGTTGAAGACCGCGCCGTAGACGCGCCAGTCGGCCGCATTGTTCGGGCGGTAATAGGTGCCGATCCCGAGCTTGCTGCCGTCGGCCGAGACCGCAAGCCAGCTGTAGCGGTAGCGGCCGCGGCCCGGCGTGATGTCCTTCCCCGTCCAGGTCTTGCCGTGGTCGGTGGAGTGGTAGAGCATCAGCCGGTTCGTCACCGGGTCGCACGTCGTGTTGCCGAAGATGTCCGACCCGCAGTTGGTGGTCTGCTGCGCGTCGACGTACAGCGCCCAGATCGAGCCGTCCGGCGCGACCGAGACGGTGGGCCAGCTGAACGTGGTGTCGGTCGAGTTGTAGTGGCCGACGACGTAGCGCTCGAAGCTGACGCCGTCGTTCGAGGAGACATACGCGTACAGGGTCCCCTTCGGGTTGTTCGGGGTGAACACGTCGTTCGAGCCGCCGTCGTTGCCGCAAACCGCATAGACGTACGGCGAGCCGGGCGCGTGGTCGGCGGCGGGGCGGCACCAGCCCGAGTCCTTCAGCGTGTACCCGAGCGAATCGAAGGTCTGGCCGCCGTCGGTCGAGCGGTAGACCGTGTAGCGCCCCGGCCCGAATCCGCTGCCGGTTCCCTGCCCGAGCGGATACGTGACCTTGTCGCCTTCGTTGCCGAGGTAGAAGACATGCCCGTCGCCGTGCGCGGTCACCCACGGCCGATCGTCGACGGCCTGCGCCGTCGGGATGAGCGGCCGCGTGAAGTCGAGGCTCATGTTCGCGAGCCCCGGGCCGGTGACGCTCCAGCGCGCGATCGTGTCGTCGGCGACGTTCGTGTCGACGAAGTACAGGTGATGCGCGTCGTCGAACGCGAGGTCGCCCTCGTCGCCGAACTGGTGCTGCTCGATCGAGATGTCCGTCAGGCCCGGCGGGTCGACGAAGCTCTGGCCGCCGTCGACCGACGTCCACACCCACGACATGCTGCGGGTGTACGTCGGCGAGTTCGCGTCGGGCGCGAGCGCGAGCTGCCAGTTCTCCTTGTGCGCGGTGACGAAGATGTTCCCGTAGCCGTCGGCAACCGTTGCCGGCTCGTAGCCGAAGCCGAGGTCCGGCGTCACCTTGACCGGCGGGTTGAAGGCCGTGCCGGGCCCGCCGTGGGCGACCGAGGCACCGATGACGGCCGCTGCGGCGACTGCGGTCAGCGTCGCCAGGACGCTCTTGTGGATGCGAGTCATGTTCCCCCTCGTCGCTGAGAAACCGGGACTAAGTCCCGCGCTACATACCCAATTCTCTAAATGCTTATGCAAAGCAAATGGCAGGCGAAATTGATTGACGAATCAGTCAAAATCAGACACGTCGCAATACGGCCGATCCCCGGAGCGACGGGACCCGGGGGTCGTCATGACACGCTGGGGCAGAGGAGAGATTTCGGCTTAGATAGACGCTCGGGCCCGTAGCTCAGCTGGTTAGAGCAGCGGACTCATAATCCGTTGGTCCCTGGTTCGAATCCAGGCGGGCCCATCAAGGACAACCTGCACCCTGCTCTCGGCGGTAGAGACCGCGACCAGGGGCTGAGGGCCTCGCCGGCCCTGCTCCTGCGAGGCAGCTGAAGTGATTGTGTGAGCTCGGGTCGGCGACGGGAATAACCGCCGCTCGCAGGAGTCCTTCCTGATCGACAGCAGCCATCGGACGAGATGGCGAAACGCATCCGGAAGGAGCACCAAATGAAGGGCTTGATTCTCTCGATCGGCACCATCGCCGCCGCCCTGTCGTTTACCTACGGGCTGGGCATCGCGTCGGCGTCGTCGAACTCGGCGCGCACCGCAGCGAAGGTCGGCACCGCGAGCTCGACGCTGGGGCGGATCCTCGTCGACCAGCACGGCCGCACGCTGTACCTTTTCGCCAAGGACAGGCATGGCAAGAGCGCCTGCTCGGGCTTGTGCGCCGGTTACTGGCCCGCGCTGACGACAAGGGGCGAGCCGAAGGCGATCAACGGGGCCCGCAAGGCGCTCCTGGGCACCATCCGGCGCAGCGACGGCCGCATGCAGGTCACCTACCGCGGACACGCGCTCTACCGGTTCTCGGGAGACACAGCCGCAGGCCAGACCTCCGGCGAGGGACTGACGGACTTCGGCGGCGGGTGGTGGGCGGTCTCGCCGGCCGGAAACAAGATCGTGAGCAGCACCGCTGGCCCGGGCTACTAGGACCACGGCTCGAAGCAGCGGTCGCCGGCAAGGGGGCCGTCTGAACGGAAGGCGGCCCCAACCGATTTCCCATATGAGAGAGAGGCTGTGATCATGAAAGCGCAACTGGGCGAGTCTGTTCAGCCCCGCCGCGAGCTCGCACTCCGGGTCAGCGGTGGAATCGAGGTGGCGCTCTACTGGAGCCCGTTCGACAACAGCACGACGGTAGAGGTCTGGGACGCCGCCTGCGAGGAGACGGTCGTCCTCGCCGTCCCGCCGGAGCGTGCCCTCGAGGCGTTCTACCACCCGTTCGGACAGCTCACCGCGTCGTTCGGCGAGCTCGTCCCCATCGCCGACGCGTGAGCGTTCGGGGCAGCACGTTGCACGCAGGCCGCCGGGTATTCCCGCGAGATGGGGACGAATCAGCCCTGGATCAGCGAGGCGGCGGCCTGCGACAATCGCAGCATGAGCAACGAGCTGGGTGACTTCCTCAGATCACGGCGCGCGCAGATCAAGCCCGAGGACGTCGGGTTCAGATCCGGCCGCGGCCGGCGCGTCGAAGGACTGAGACGCGAAGAGGTCGCCGCGCTGGCCTCCATGAGCGTCGACTATGTCAAGCGGCTGGAGCTAGGCAGGATCACTCCCTCCGACGCCGT
>JBJMKE010000036.1:0-26955 GCA_045806005.1 Gaiellaceae bacterium | reverse complement strand
GAACACCCGCACGAGGCGGCTCGACGGCAGGCGCACGAGGCGACTCAGGTCCATGCGGCCATTATCGTCGGCCACCCGGTGCGCCTTCGCTCCCCGTACGACCGCGAGATCGTCCGGCTCGCGCTGCCTGCGCTCGGCGCGCTCGCGGCCGAGCCGCTCTACGTGCTCGCCGACACCGCGATCGTCGGCCATCTCGGACGGCCGCAGATCGCAGCGCTCGGCCTCGCCGGCACCGTGCTCGCGGGCGCCTTCACGATTTTCAACTTCCTGACCTACGGGACGACCGCGGTGGTGGCGCGCGCCTCGGGGGCGGGCCGGCAGGAGGAGGCCGCCCGGCTCGCGGCCCAGGCGCTCTGGGCGTCCCTCGGCATAGGACTCGCCCTACTCGTCGCCTGCGAGGCCGTGGCCGCGCCGCTCCTCGCCGGGCTGGGTGGACACGGACAGTCCGGCGATTTCGCGCTCACGTACTTCCGGATCGCCGCGCTCGGGCTGCCGGCCGCGCTCATCGCGCTCGCGGGCCAGGGCTATCTTCGCGGCGTCTCGAACCTGCGCCGGCCGCTCGAGATCGTCGTCGTGGCGAACGTCGCCAACCTCGTGCTCGAGGTGCTCTTCGTCTACGGCTTCCACTGGGGGATCGCGGGCTCCGCGGCGGGAACGGCGATCGCGCAGGCCGGCATGGCCGCCGCCTTCGTCGTCGAGCTCCTCCGGCCCCACGCGCACTCGAGGCGGCCGAGCCGGCGGGCGATGAGGCCGCTCTTCCGGATCGGGAGGCAGATCTTCGTCCGCACCGTCGCGCTCTACGCCTCCTTCCTCTTCGCGGCATCGATCCTCGCGCGCATGGGCGACGCGCAGATCGGCGCCCATCAGATCGGCTACCAGCTGTTCCTCTTCATCGCGCTCGTCCTCGACGCGGTGGCGATCGCCGGCCAGGTGATCGTCGGCCGGATGCTCGGAGCAGGGGACGCCGACGGCGCGTACGCGGCGGCCGTGCGCATGATCGGCTGGTCGGTCGCGGTCGGAGTCCTCTTCGCGCTCGTGCTCGCGCCCCTCTCGCATGCGCTGCCCGCGGCGTTCACCGACGACCCGCGCGTACTCCACGAGGCGGCCCTCCTATGGCCGTTCCTCGCTGCGATGCAGCCGCTCGGCGGCGCCGTCTTCGCGCTCGACGGGATCCTGATCGGGGCCGGCGACACGAGATACCTGATGTGGTCGATGGTCGCTGCGAGCGCCGTCTTCATCGTCCTCGCCTCACTTGCCTACGCGCTCGGTTGGGGCGTCGTCGGCGTCTGGGCCGCGCTCGACGTGCTCCTCGTTGCGCGGCTCGCGCTCCTCGGGCCGCGGTTCGTTCGCCGCCGCTGGGCCGTCGTCGGCTGGAATTAGACTGCGCGGATGGAGGGTCTCGCCGAGCTGCACACTCACCTCGGCGGGTCGGTGTCCTCCGACATTCTCTGGTCGCTCGCCCACAGCCAGGGCATCGCGCTCCCGGCCAAGGACTACTGGGACTTCGAGCGGCTCGTGACGGTCTCCGACCCGCGGGGCGTGCCCGATCTCGACGCGCTCGACGCGATCTATCACTGGACGGAGCTGATCCAGTCGAGCCCGGCGGCCGTCGAGGTCTCAGTGCACGGCGCGATCGGCGGCGCATACCGCTCGCAGGGGATCACGACGCTCGAGCTCCGCTTCAACCCGATGAAGCGGAACCGGGGCGGCGAGCGCGACCTCGACCACATCATCCTCGCCGCCATCCGGGGGCTCGACGTCGCGAGCCTCGAGTACCGCCAGGTGCGCGCGGGCCTGATCCTGATGATGGATCGAACCTTCACGCCGCGCCAGAACGAGATCATCGTCGAGAAGGCGATTCACTGGGCCGCGCGCGGAGTCGTGGGGATCGACATCGCCGGGCCGCGGCCCGGCCAGGAGCGCTACGACTACTCGCAGGTGCAGCCGATGGTCGAGGAGGCCCGCGCCGCCGGCCTCGGAGTGACGATCCACGTCGGCGAGGAGGGCGGGGAGATGGGCCGCTCGGAGATCGGCGAGGTGCTCGAGCTCCTCCGCCCCGACCGGATCGGGCACGGGATCCTCGCGGCCGGCGACCCCGAGTTGATGAAGGAGCTGCGCGAACGCGAGGTCGTCCTCGAGATCTGCCCGACCTCGAATCTCCTCACGAAGGCGCTGGCCGACGAGGACGCAGTGCGGGACGTGTTCCGCACCTTCGTCGAGCACGGCGTCCTGTTCACGATCGCGACGGACGGGCCGGAGATGATGCGGACGCACCTGCGCGACGAGTTCGACCTGCTGCTGCGGATCGGAGCGTTGACGCAGGAGGAGCTCACCGAGGCCAACGCGCGTGGCCACCAGGCGAGCTTCGTCGGCGGAGCGCACGCGGCCCGCGCGAATACCCCCGTCGGCCGATAGTCGCAACGCAGCCGCGGCCCTAACGTCCGCGGCCATGAAAGGCAGCGACGAGGCAAAGCCCGACCTGACCGAGCGCCAGCTCCAGATCGTTGCGCTGATCGCGCGCGGGTGCTCGAACGACGAGGTCGGAGAGCGGCTCGGCATCTCGCCGAGAACGGCAAAGGCGCACTGCGACGTCCTGCGCCAGAAGCTCGGCGTGCCGAGGCGGCGGCAGATTCCCGCCGCGTTCAAGACGCTCACGGGTGAGGACCCCCTCGCACGCGAGCTCGCGCCGGCCGTGGCCGGCGCCGGGGGCTGACGGCAAACCCCGCGCTCGGGCCCTACACCGAGCGCGGGGCCCCCGCTTGCCGAACTCGGCTGGAGGAGTAGGGTCCTCGAATCCCGGGCTCCATCTGGGCCTGGCAGGGGAATGATGGAGACGATCACAGCTGCGGCCTCGCCTGCGCTCGACCACATCATCGAGCGCCCGCGACTGATCGCGCGGCTCGCGGAGGGAGGCGGTGCGCGCGTGACGGTGTTGGCCGCTCCCGCCGGCTACGGGAAGACGACGCTCGCGCGACAGTGGTCGGAGCAGCAGCCCGGTCCGGTCGCGTGGTACCGGACGAAGCGCGCGTCGGGAGATGTTGCGCTGCTCGCGGTGCAGCTCGACGACCTGCTCGCCTCGATCGCTCCAGCTCTGCCACGCGAGCAGCCGACGGTCGCGTCGATCGCCGCGGTCAACGCCAGCCCGAAACCGCTCGCCCGCGCGATCGTGCGCTCCTTCGAGACGCTGACGCAGGACGTGCTGCTCGTAGTGGACGAGTGGGAAGCAGCGGGGACCGAGGAAGCCGAGGAGCTCCTCTCGTTGCTGGTCGAGGGACTCGGCATCCGGTTCCTGATCACCACGAGAAGGCGGCCCGACTGGTTCACGCCCCGCCTCGAGGTGTACGGCGAGGGGATGGAGATTGGAATGGATGAGCTCTCGATGACGGAGGACGAGGCGGCGCGCGTACTCGCAGCGTCGGAGGCCGTTGCGGGCCGGGCACGGCTGATGCGCACCGCCGACGGCTGGCCGGCCGTTCTGGGCCTGGCGGCGATGAGCGGAGACGTTGACTTGACGTCCAGCCGGCTTCTCTCGCAGACGCTCTACGACTTCCTCGCAACCGAACTGCTCGCGGCTGCGGCGGCCGAAACGCAGAGCGGGTTGATGCTGCTCGCTGTCGCTTCGATCCGGGAGGTGGAGGTGGCGCGTTCGGTCATCGGCCCGCGCTCCGACGGCGTTATCCAGGATGCCGTTGCCCGCGGCCTGGTCGCGCTGACCGATCGCAAGACGCTCTCACTCCATCCGCTCTTGCGGGAGTTGCTGATTCGGCAGTTCGACGAGACCGCTGCAGATACGCGTGCGGCTCTTCTCCTCCGTTGTCGCAGGCTTCTGGAGACGCGCCGGTGGGACGAGGCGCTGTCGGTCGCCGAGATTGCGCGTGACCCGGCTTTCGCAACCGAGGCGATCGCCGCCGCGCTCGACGACCTGCTGGCCGCCGGCCGTACGAGCAGCCTTCAGAGATGGGTGGCCGCCGCGCGAGCCGCGGGAGCCGAGGACGGTCTGATCGACTATGCCGAAAGCGAGGCACTGCTGCGGGGCGACGAGCTCGACCGATCTTTTGCCCTTGCGAAGCAGGCCGCTGCAGCGCTCGACGGAGATTTCGCCGCACGCGCTCACACCGTTGCCGGCATGGCAGCACACCTAACGGACCGCCCACGTCGGACGGCGCATCACGCGGACATTGCCGCGAGACACGCCAAGAGTGCCGCGACCCTCCAGCGCGCGCTATGGCTCCATTTTCTCCAATCGCACGAGCAAGAAGCGCCCGATCTCACCGAACGCCTGGAAGCCTTCCGGTCGTCCGCGAAAAGCGGTCTGGAAGAGTCTCTCATGATTGCAGCGGCGGAACTCTGCGTAGCCGAATTGGAGGGCGGTCTGGCAGAAGCGTTAGACGATGGAAGAGGACTCGTCGGACTGGAGATTGGCCGGGCCGACCCCATCGCGCAATGCGGGTTCTTGAGCATCTTCAGTTACTTGGCTAACACGTGTGGCCGATATGAAGAGGGTCTGGGAGGCGCCGAAGCGCTGACGTCTGTCACCGAGACCTACGGAGTCCTGTTTCCAGTCCCTTACGCGCACATCTACCGCGCCAACGCATTCATTGGACTTCGCAGGTTCGCAGCCGCAGCTCGGATACTTGCCATGCTCGAACGTCAGATGCAACGCGAGCCAAGCGGCTACTTCGGCGTCAACCTTCCGGTGCAACGCGCGCGTCTCTACGCGAGCGTCGGAGATCTCGAACGCGCCTTGCATGTTCTGTCTGGTGGCCCTCCTGAGCGCCCCGGCAAGGCTGGCCGCGGTGACTTTCTCGGCTGGCAAGCCCTGCTCAGCGCCGCCTCAGGCAATCCAGGCAGCGCGATTTCTTTGGCCATAGAGGCGCGGGAGGCAAGCCGCAGTCAGGAAACGATGACTCTATCGCTCCTCGCCGAAGCGATTGTCGCGGTGAACGACGAGAGGCACGACGGCGTGGTTGCTCGCCTCCCTACCGTTTTCGAGGCGGGGGTATGGGATCCGCTCATTATTGCGGTGCGCGCAGCCCCTCATCTTGGGGCGTTCATAGCCGGACAGCCGCAATGGCGGGCCTGGCTCCAGCGATTGCTTACTGCGTCACGAGATGCCTCACTTGCGGCTTCGATCGGCATACTCGTCCCGAGAGAGGCGAGAGGCAACGCCGAGCTAACGCCGCGGGAAACGGAAGTGCACGCGCTTCTCGCCCAGGGCCTCACGAATGTGGAAATCGCGAACTTGTTGTGCATCAGCCTCTCGACCACCAAGGTGCACGTCAAGCACATCTACAACAAGCTCGGCGTTCGATCCCGACTCGAGGCAGCTCGTGCCCTACGTGACGACGTCTAGAGCCACACCAACGGCTTGCGCATCTCGCTCGAGCTGCAACCGCTCGCGCATGAACGACGTGCCCCGACCGGAGCGGTAGTTGTCGTCGGCCGTTGCGAGGATCGCTTCGAACGCCGCGACGACGCCAGTGTCGAACTGAGTCCCAACCGCCTGCGCTAGGCGCATCCGAGCGACCCGGCTCGGCAATGCGTCGCGGTAGGGGCGATCGGACGTCATCGCGTCGTAGGCGTCTGCGACGCCGATGATCCGCGCGAGCAGCGGGATCTCGTCGCCAGGGATGCCGTCCGGATAGCCCATTCCGTCGATGCGTTCGTGATGAGCTCGTACGACGTCGGCGATCTCCGAGTAGTCGTCGACGTTGCTCAGGATCCGCTCGCCGATCTCGGAGTGCTTCTCCATCTGGCGGCGCTCATCGAGCGTCAATGGGCCTGGCTTCTCGAGAAGGCCGGGCGGAAGTCCGATCTTGCCGATGTCGTGGACGAGGCCGCAGAGGTGGACAAGCTCCTGTTCGTCCTTGGAGAGCCCCATGCGCTCGGCGATGTCTCTCGCATAGATCGCCACTGCGGCAGAGTGGCCCGCTGTGTACTGATCTCTCGCGTCGAGCGTCGCGACGAGGGCGGTCGCGAAGGAAAGGCTTGCCCTGCGGAGCCTCTCGTTCGCCGCGGCCAGGTCCCGGGTAACCACCTTCTCCTGCTGGTAGAGGTTCAGGAGACGCTGGGCCGCAAGGGCGGGAAGGAAGAAGATAAGGACGAGCCGGAGGGAGTAGAGGTGATACCCGTAGACGAATAGCGCCAGAACGGGGACGTACAGCGGCACCGTTAGGAGGGAAACTGAGCTGATGTGACGTAGGACTTCCGCGACGTTCATCCTCCGCACCCATGCGGTCATGCAGAGGAAGCCACCCTCCGTAGCCAGCCCTGCGACAGACGCGACAAAGCTTGCGATGAGGCACGCACCGAAGCTTGCTGGGCTCGGAACGAGCGTCCACGCCGCGAGCCCCGCGGCCGCCGCCGTCAGGCCTCGGATCGGCGTATAAACGGCCCATTTCAGGCCCGATACCCGTAGGTCCCACAGATTTGAGACCGCAGCGACTGCGAAGCCAGCCAGCGGTCCGAACGCCACGGCAGAGAAGACCATTGGCAGGAACGAGACCGACGTCTGGTGCCGCTCGGTCACCGACACGCTCTGTCGCTCGGCGACCGCCGCTACCAACCCGAGCACCAGCAGGGCCCAGAAGTGCGGAAGCCGATAGCCGTGCAGCCACATGGCGCTGACCGCTACCGCAGACCCCACCCACAAGACGCACGCCCAGGTGATCGTTCGGAGATCCGCTTTACCCAGACCTTTGACCAGCCGGTCCAGCCTTGCGTGTCCCCCAAAAGGGGTATAGGCTGCCGTTGCCGTCAGTCCCCGATCGATCGGAGCTTTCAATGCGCACTTCCCTTGGACGTCTGGCTCTTCGGGCCGGTCTCGTCGGCGCAAACAAGGTCTGGTAGAGCCGTCGCATAGTCCGTTATCCACAGCTCGTGATCATCCCCCGCGTGGGGGATCCGGACAGGGGCTGGGAGGCGGATAGAGAGATTCACGGGCGCCGGGTGACTTTCACCCGGCGCTTCGTTTTTCCTTTGTCCACAACAGCACGCTAGGCGCTGTGGACGAGCCAGCTGCTGGTCAGGACGGGCTAACCGATGATGCCGCGGCGGAAGCCGACGGCTACGGCATGCGCGCGCGAGCGCGCCTGGAGCTTTGCGAGCAGATGGCGTACGTGCGACTTGACCGTTTCCTCGGAAAGGAACAGCCGCTGGCCGATCTCGCGGTTCACGAGGCCGTCCGAGATGAGTTGCAGCACCTCGACCTCACGCACGGTCGGCTCCTGCTCGAGCTGCTGAAGCGGGCTCTGGAGCGGGATCACGTCGGCACCGCCGGTACCACGCCGGCGGGAAGCCACTTCCTCGAAGCGGCGCGAATGCGCCACATACCGGCTGAGGATCTCCTTGCGCTCCGCAGCGTCCACGGCCCGAGTATCGGCTCGCCGGGCGACCCCCTTTAGCGCCGGGACCTACCTCGAACGGGTGTCGCCCGGCGTGGGCGAGACCGCGGGATCGCTCGGGCCCGACGTGTCCTGGGGCAATGCGCTTTCGTCCGCCTCCGCCGGCGTGTGCTCCTCGGCCACTCCCACCTTCGCCAGCGTCGCCTCGTCGACGTTGAGCGGGTGATGGCAGGCCGCGAGATGGCCGTTGCCGTAATCGACGAGCGGAGGCTCCACCTGCTTGCAGATGTCGGTTGCATAGCGGCAGCGCGGATGGAAGCGGCAGCCGCTCGGCGGGTTGATCGGGCTCGGGACGTCGCCCTCGAGCACGATCCGCTCCCTCTTCTCCGCCAGGTCCGGATCGGGGATCGGCACCGCCGAGAGAAGCGCCTCGGTGTACGGCATGATCGGCCGCGAATAGAGCTCCTCCGCCGGCGAGAGCTCGACGATCTTGCCGAGGTACATCACCGCGATCCGGTCGCTCACGTGCCGGACGACGCCGAGGTCGTGGGCGATGAAGATGTACGTGAGCTTGAACTCGTTCTGCAGGTCGTCGAGCAGGTTCAGCATCTGCGACTGGATCGACACGTCGAGGGCCGACACCGGCTCGTCGGCGATGATCAGCTTCGGCCGCAGCGCGAGCGCGCGCGCGATTCCGATCCGCTGCCGCTGGCCGCCGGAGAACTCGTGCGGGTAGCGGTTGTAGTGCTCCGGCGAGAGACCCACCGTCTCCAGGATCTCGCCGACCCGCCGCTTCTGCTCGTTGCGGTTGCCGAGATTGTGGATGCGCATCGGGTCGGACACGATCGTGCCGACGCGCTTGCGCGGATTGAGGGAGGCATACGGATCCTGGAAGACCATCTGCATCTCGCGCCGGAGCGGTCGCAGCTTCCGCGTGCCGAGATGCGAGATGTCCGTTCCCTCGAAGATGACGTCGCCGTCCGTCGGCGCGAGCAGGCGCACGAGCGTGCGGCCCAGCGTCGACTTGCCGCAGCCCGACTCGCCGACCAGCCCGAGCGTCTCGCCCTCCGCGACGGCAAAGGTCACGTCGTCGACGGCGTGGACCCTCGCCACCTCCCGCTGCAGGAGGCCCCTGCGAATCGGGAAGTACTTCTTGACGTGCTTGACCTGGAGAAGCGGGGTCTCGCCCGACTCGCTCGCCTGGTCGACGACGGTCACGCGGCCTCCTCGGAGCCGGGGGAGATCGTCGCGTCGCGGTGGTCGCGCTTGAACTCGACATCGAGCCAGCAGCGGTCGAGGTGGCCGGGCGTCTCGACCCGATTCTCGAGCTGCGGCTCCTCAATGCATTTCTCGAAGGCGTGCGGGCAGCGCGGCCGGAACTTGCAGCCCTCCGGCAGGTTGATGAGCGACGGCGGCGCTCCGTCGATGGTGTGCAGACGCTCGACCCGGGGGCGGTCGAGCCGGGGGATCGAGCCGAGCAGCCCCCACGTGTACGGCATCTGCGGGTCGTAGAAGACGTCGCGCGTCGAGCCCTGCTCGACGACACGGCCGGCGTACATGACGATGATCTCGTCGGCGATCTCCGCGATCACGCCGAGATCGTGCGTGATGAAGATCACCGCCGACTTGAAGTCGTCCTTGAGCCGGCCGATCAGGTCGACTATCTGCGCCTGGATCGTCACGTCGAGCGCGGTCGTCGGCTCGTCGGCGATCAGGATCGACGGGTTGCAGGACAGCGCCATCGCGATCATCGCCCGCTGCCTCATCCCGCCCGAGAACTGGTGCGGGTAGTCGTCCACCCGCGATTCCGGGTTCGGAATGCCGACCTGGCGCAGGAGCTCGACCGACCGCGCACGCGCTCCGCGCTTGTCGATCTCCTCGTGGGCCTGGATCGCCTCGGCGATCTGCGCCCCGATCCGGTAAACCGGGTTCAGCGAGGTCATCGGGTCCTGGAAGATCATCCCGATCTCGTTGCCGCGGTACTCCTGCATGCCGCTCTCCGAGATCTTCAGCAGGTCGGTGCCGTTGTAGAGCACCTCGCCGTCGAAGCGGGCGTTGACGCCGCGGGTCAGCCCCATGATCGTCATCGCGGTCACGCTCTTGCCCGAGCCCGACTCGCCCACGATGCCGAGCACCTTCCCGGGCTCGAGCTTGAACGAGATCCCGGCCACGGCCTGGACGATCCCGTCCTCGGTCGCGAACCGGACCTTGAGGTCCTTGACGTCGAGCAGCGACTCTGCCATCAGGTCAGCCGGATCCGCGGGTCGAGGTAGGCGTAGGCGATGTCGATGAGTGTCGAGAAGACGACGATGAAGGTCGCGCCGTAGAGCGTGACGCCCATGAGCGGGGGAAGATCCTGGGTGCCGATCGCCTGGGCCGCGTACCAGCCGACGCCCTGGACGTTGTAGACGGTCTCGGTGATGATCGCGCCGCCGCCGAGGACAGCCGCGAAGTCGAGCCCGAACAGCGTCACGATCGGGATGAGCGAGGCCCGCAGCACGTGCTTGACGATGATCCGCTGCGACGTCAGCCCTTTCGCCTTGGCGGTACGGACGAAGTCCTCGTTGATCGTGTCGAGGATGTTCGACCGGAGCACCCGGCCGTAGAAGCCGATGAAGAGCACGGCGAGGGTGAGCCAGGGCAGGATCAGGTGATAGGCCCACTGCACGGGGTCCTGCGTCAGCGGCACGTAGCCGCCGGACGGGAACAAGGTGCCGAGCGTGCCGCCGAAGCCCTGCTCGGTGAACAGATAGAGCAGGACCAGCCCGAGCCAGGCCACGGGTAGGGAGATCCCGATCAGCGCGAGCGCCGTGATCAGCCGGTCGGCGACCCGACCGGCCCTGATGGCGGAGATCGTGCCGACGAGGACGCCGAAGAAGAGCCAGATCAGCCCGGCGCCGATGCAGAGAGAGAAGGTCGCCGGGATCCCTTCCTTGATCTGCTGCGAGACGTTCGTGCCGTTGTAGTACGAGACCAGCGTCCCGTTCAACAGCGACTTCACCATGTCGAACCACTGCACGATGATATTCTGGTCGAGCCCGAGCTTGTGCTTGATCGACGCGATGTTGGCCGGCGTCGCGACCCTGCCCGCGATCCTCAGCGCCGGGTCGCCGCCGGGAATCACGATGAAGATCAGGTAGACGATGAAGCTGACGGCGATCAGGACGAGGATCATCCCGACGATTCGCCGGATGAAGAACGCCGCCATCTAGCCGGCCCGCCTCATCAGTGCTCGATCCTCACCTTTGCCCGTGGGTCGAGCGCATCCCGCAACCCGTCGCCGAAGACGTTGAGGGAAAGAACGGTGAGGGCGATCATGATCCCGGGGAAGATGCTGATCCACGGGGCGTTCGCGAGCTGGTGCTGGCCGTCCGCGATCATCGTCCCCCAGGAGGGATTCGGCGGCTGCACGCCGGCGCCGAGGAAGGACAGCGCCGCCTCGGTGAGGATCGCGTTCGCCACGATCAGCGTGAACAGCACGAGCACCGAGGAGGCGAGGTTCGGCAGCAGCTCCGTGAACATGATCCGCAGCGGCCCCGCGCCCTGCGCCGTCGAGGCCTCGATGAACTCACGCTCGCGCAGGGCCAGCACCTGACCGCGTAGGGGTCGCCCGATGTACGGGACGAAGACGATGGAGATGACGGCGATCGGGATCCAGAGGCTCGAGCCAGAGATGTTGATGGGCCCGTGGTGGAAGCCGTTCAGCGAGAGGGCGGTGCCCAGCGCGATCCCGAGCAGGATGACCGGGAACGCCCAGATCAGGTCGAAGGCTCGCGAGATTATCCAGTCGGAGACGCCGCCGAAGTAGCCCGCAAGCAGCGCGAAGAACACCGACAGGAACGTGCAGATGAGCGCCGAGATGATCCCGATGAAGAGCGAGTTGAAGCCGCCGTAGAGCACGCGGGTCGCGACGTCCCGCCCGAGGGTGTCCGCCCCGAGGATGTACTGGCCGCCGGCGGCGCCCCACTGCGGCCCGATCGGCACCCCGCCGAACTTGATCTGCGGGATGCCGTTCTTGATCACCGTCTTGCCCTGTGAGATGACGTGGACCCGCTGGCCGTTGACGGTGATCACGCCCCCCGGGTTCGTGTCGTTCTTCCCCAGGTGCGAGACGTGCTTTGCATAGACGCCGCCAAGCAGGCAGGCGACGCAGATGAGGACGAAGAGGGCGAGGAAGAAGAGGGCGAACTTGTTCCGCCGCAGCCTGCGACCGGCGAGCGCCCAGGGGCTGCGACCCTGGATCTGCGCTCCCGACTCCTCCGCCGCCAGCTCTGCGGCGGTGTCGAGAGTGAACTCCTCTTGGCCGGTGGTAGCCACTGCTGCTTGTTGACGGTAGTCGGGCGGGCCGGCCGGCGCGGCGGTGTGGACAACACCGCCGCGCCGGTCAACCGGTTACTTCAGGCAGAACTGGGCGAGATCGTCGTTGTTGTCGTCGAAGATGTCGCAAGAGACGTCCATCTTCGAGGAGAAGAACGACGTGAGGATGCCGTTGAGGTACGGCGCCTCGGTTGCGTGCTGCACCATCAGGGTCTTGTCCAGGTTCGCCCACTGATCATTGGTGCTCTTGGACAGCGCCTGTGAGGGCGGCAGATGCGCCAGGTGGTTGATCGTGTCGTTCGCGGACTTGATGTTCACGTTCGAGTAGTTGTTGTTGTGCACCTGGGTGATGTTGTCGCCGTTCTCGAGGATGTTGAACCAGTCCGTCGGGTACGGGTAGTCCTCGAACCAGTCCGTGAACCCGATCTGGGCCTTCGTCGCCTGGTTACCGATGATGGTGAAGTAGTTCGCGCCTGCGAGCTCCCGGATCTGCGCGTTCCAGCCGATCTTCTTCAGCTGGCCCTGCAGGTACTCGCCGGTCGACTTGTCGACGGCGACGTCCGAGATCGTGTAGACGGTCACCTTCATCCCCTTCGTCCCCGACTGCTGGACGAGCTGCTTCGCCTTGTCGATGTCGTAGGGGTACGGATTCGGCGTGATCTTCTGGTACTGCGGATAGCTCGGCGGCAGGAAGTTCCAGGTCGGCACGCCGAGACCGCCGCGCAGGTTGACGAGGGCCTGCCGGTCGATCGCGTAGTTGACCGCCTGCCTCGCCTTGAGGTTGTCGAACGGCGGCGTCCGCTGGTTCATGAAGAAGTAGTACGTGGACGGCGTCGTGAAGAAGTTGATCTGCTTGGCGTACTTGTTCTTGTAGAACGCCAGCCGGTCGGTCGGAAGCAGGTTCCCGTCCCACATCTGCTGCCCGGATGCGACGAGCTGCGCCGACTGCGCCTGGTCGTCCGTCAGCGTCACGACGATCTTGTTCGGGTTCCCGTCCGGAATGGCCGGGATCGCGCCCTTCTTCCAGTTCGGGTTCCGCAGCATCACCATCTGCTTGTTCGGCGAGTAGCTCGAGAAGTAGTACGGGCCGCTCGCAGCCGGCGGCGGGTTCTCCGTGTCCTTCTGGGGCGTGTTCGACGGAACGAGCGAGGTGAACGGGATCGAGAGGATGTACAAGAAGTCCGACTGCGGCTCCTTCAAGTTGATCGTGACGGTTCCCGCGCTGTCGTCGGTGACGATGCCGCTGATGGACTTGCACTTCGTCGGGTTGCCCTCGCAGGCGTCGGCGCCGGCGATGTTCGAGAAGAAGCCGATGCCGGGCGAGTTCAGCCGGAAGTCGCGGATGATCGTGTTCTTGAAGTCACTCGCCTTGACGGGCTGGCCGTCCGAGTACTTGAGGCCCTTGCGCAGCGTGAACTTGTAGGTCTTGCCGCCGTTCGTCACCGCGCCGGTCGTCGTCGCGAGACCCGGCAGGATCTCGGTGCAGTTGGACGTCTGGCAGCTCACGTGCGCCTTGACGACGAGGCCGGGGTAGACGTCCTGGAACAGCTGCCAGGACTCGAGCCGGTACGACAGGCCCGGGTCGAGGTAGTCGGTGGTGCCGTCGACGGCCTTCAGCAGTGCGAAGGTCTTCCCGGCGGTCGAGCCTTTGACCGTGGTGCTCGACGACCCGCCGCCGCCACCACCACCGCACGCGCTCACCACCAGCGCGAGCGCCGTCGCGATGACCGCCGCCATCGCGACGGACTTTCCTCGCATCGATCTCACTCTCTAACACCTCCTGGGTAGCGAGCACGAACGGTCTTGGGCCAACCGGGCCCCGCCCATGGGCCGAACGGCCCACGACGAAGTCTTATCAATACGCACTATTTCTTGCTGACGCAGATGCTCGCGTAGTCGAACTCGTAGAGCACGTTATTGACGTAACAGCCGAGATCGACACGCGATCCGAAGAAGTCCGTCTGGTTGCGGTTCACGAACGGCGCCCACGGCGCGAGCCGCATCACGGTCCGGTCGAGGTCGCCCCAGCGGCGTTGCAGGGAGGACGTCAGCCTCGCCGGGCGCGTGAGCGCCTCGATCTTGCGGTTCACCGAGCCGACGTCGAGGTTCGCGTAGTTCGAGTTGTGGGTGGGGGTGATCTCGCGGCCGTCGAGCAGGGCGAACCAGTCGAGCGGATGCGGGTAGTCCTGGAACCAGTCGGCGAAGCCGATCTGCGCCCTCGTTTTCTGGTTGCCGATCGTCATCCAGTAACTGCCGGCCGTCACCACCTTCGGGCTCGCGCGGAAGCCGATCCGGTTCAGGACCGAGACGAGGTACTGCGTGAACGGGAGGTCGGCGGCGACATCGTGGTTCCAGACGAAGACCCGCTTCCCCCTGTAGCCCGACTTGCGCACGAGCCGGATCGCCTTGCGCAGGTTGTGGCGGTAGAGGCTGTGCGGCCGGTAGGACGGATACGCGGGCGGGAGGATGTTCTCCGTCGCGTGGGCGGGGCCGCCGGCCAGATGCTTCAGCCAGCGTCGCGAGATCGCGTAATTCACGGCCCGCCTGACCTTCAGGTTGTTGAACGGCGGCACGCGCGTGTTCATGAAGAAGTACATGAGGTTGGGCGGCGTGAAGGTCTTCAGCCGGCTCGCGTGCTTCTGCTCGATCGCCGCCAGGCGCTTGGCTGGGATCTGGTAGTAGCTCATCCAGTCGTCCTGGCCCGCGAGCACACGCCTGAGCGCGATGCCTGCGCTCGGCACGATGTCCCAGGTGACACGGTCGGGGTTGCCCGCGGGGACGTTGCCGTCGAAGCGCGAGGCGTCGAAGTACGGGTTCCGCTCCTCGACGATCCGGCTCTTGGGCTTGTAGCTCGTGATCCGGTAGGGCCCCGTCGAGGGCAGCGGGTGGAGAGAGGTGTCCGTCGCCGGCGCGTTCGCCGGAACGGGAGCCGCGAACTCCGACGCCAGCACGTTGACGAAGTCGGCCTCCGGCGCGACGAGGTGGATGATGATCGTCCCGGTCCTGTCGTCGACGACGATGCCCTTGATGCCGCGTTTCTGCCGTTTCGCGAACTCCTTCGCGCCGACGATGTTGCGGAAGCCGGCGGCGCCGGCCGAGTCGAGGACGAAGTCCCGCTCGACCGTCCTCTTGAAGTCGCTCGCCCTGACCCGGGCGCCGTTCGAGTAGCGCACCCCCCGGCGCAGAGTGAGCCTGTAAGTGCGGCCGTCGCGCGAGATCCGCGGGAGCGACTCCGCGAGGTACGGGACGATCTTCCCGCCCGCGGGCCCGCTCACGTGCGGGTAGCCGAGCAGGGGGAGATAGACGTTCCACATCACGCCCCAGCCCTCGGTCGTGTCCGAGAGCCCCGGGTCGAGGTAGTCCGTGTCCTCGTCCATCGCGATCCGGAAGTCCGAGAACTCCTGAGCCGGAGTCGTAGCGGTCGTCTGGGTGGACGCCGTCGGGGCCGAGGTCGTGGTGGGCGTCGAGTCGCGCGTCGAGGCCTGCCCGGGGCTCGAACCGCCGCAGCCGGCGGCCAGGGCGGCGAGGAGCAGCAGGAGCGCCGCGACCGCGGCTCCCCAACGAAGAAAGGCGGTCGGCTCCACGCGAGCGGCGAAATCTAGCGCCCGAGTCGCACCAGGGCGCGCCGCCGCTCGCGGAGCTCGGGCGGCTCTTCCTCTTCCACGACGGAGTCGACGCCCTCGCGGCCGGTCGCGTGGAGGATGCGACCGTCTCCGACCCAGAACGCGATGTGGTCGGCTCCATCCGGCGGGCCGTAGGTGACGAGGTCGCCGGCTCGGAGGTCGGTCTCGGACACCTTCTCGCCCGCCTCCTCCTGCTGGTCTGCGTCGCGCGGCACGAGTCGGCCGCAGCCGCGAAACGCCATGTGCACGAGCCCCGAGCAGTCGATGCCCGCGGAGGTCATCCCGCCCCATTCGTAGCGGGTGCCGAGCAGCGTGCGCGCCTGCGCGACCGGGTCGGCGGCGACAGGCTGCAGCCAGTCGGCGCGTGGCTCGCCGCCGAGGTCGTCGCGCCACGCCCAGCCCGGATACGCGTACTCGGTCTCGACCCGGACCCAGTCGGCGCGCTCCTCGATCACCCGTAGCGGCTCGCCGTCCAGCGCCTGCGTCACCTGCTCGGAATCCTCGGACGGCTCGGCACGGAGCGGCGCGAGCTGGCGTGCGAACGTATGTTCGCCTAGGCTCTCACCCATGCAGCTCAGGCTAGACGCCGCCGACCGGCTGGTGGAGCTCGTGGAGGAGCAGCGCGGGCCCGTGCTCGCCGACGAGGCTGCGCGCCGGCTCTTCGCCCTGCGGCACGCGCCGGTCGCGCTCGCGCGCTCGCTGCTGACGGAGGTCGTCGAGACGGACGCGCGGCTCGCGTGGAACGGCGACGCCGTCGGCCTGGCCGAGCCGCCGGGCGCGGCGCTCCTCCTCGAGGACGCGACCTACGTCGTCGTGGACCTCGAGACGACCGGGCTGCGGCCCGGTCAGTCCGGCATTTGCGAGATCGGCGCCGTTCGCCTGCGCGGCTTCGAGGTGGACGGCGAGTTCGAGACCCTGGTCGATCCGGGCATCCCGATCGCAGCGGGGGCGAGCGCCGTGACCGGTTTGCGCAACGAGCACCTGCGTGGGGCCCCCGGCCCGGCCGAGGCGGTGCGGAGCTTCCTCGCGTTCGCGGGCGACGCCGTCCTCGTCGCTCACAACGCGCGCTTCGACCTCGCCTTCCTCGACCGCGAGACCGAGCTGCTGACGGGCTCGCGCATCGGGGGGCCCGTCGTCGACACGGTGCGGCTCGCGCGCAGGCTCCTCGCTGGGCGCGTCGCGGGCTTCGGGCTCGCCCAACTCGCCTGGTTCCTCGGGACCGCCGAGAGGCCGTGCCACCGCGCGCTGCCCGACGCGCGCGCGACCGCCGAGCTACTGCTCGCGCTGATCGGGCTCGCGCAGGAGCGCGGCGCCCGTACGGTCGCGGACCTGACGGCGCTCGCCGCGACGAGGACCCGGCGGCTGCTCGACAAGCGGCACCTCGCCTTCGGCGCGCCGACCCGGCCGGGCGTCTACCTCTTCCTCGGTCGCCAGGGCCAGGTGCTGTACGTCGGTCGCGCCCGCGACCTGCGGGCCAGGCTGCGCTCGTACTTCCGGAGTGAGCGGCAGCGGCCGGCCGTCGAGGCGGCACTGGCCGCGGCCGAGTCGATCGAATGGCGCGTTACCGGCTCGGAGCTCGAGGCGGCGCTCGAGGAGCTCCGCCTGATCCGCGAGCTGCGCCCGCCCGGCAACGCCCGCGTCTCGCGACCGGAGCGGCAGGTCTGGCTGCGGGCACGCGGCGACTCGGTCGTCACGACCCAAAAACCACCTAGTAACACTGTGTTACAAGGTCCGCTGCGGTCGCGCCGGACGGCGCAGCTGGCGGCACGGGCGCTCCTGCCGGCCGAGCTCGCACAGCCCGAGGCGGCGCTGCCGCGCCTACGGCAGCGGCTGCGCGAGCTCGCAGACGCGCGGCGGTTCGAGGACGCGGCCCGGCTCCGCGACCGGATCGCCGCGCTCGAGAAGGTCTGCCGGGAGCTGCAGCGAGTGGAGCGGGCGCGGCGGCTCGAGTGCTGCGTTCTGCTCCCGGCCGCCGAGCCCGGCTACGTCCGCGCCCTGTTCGTCGCGGGCGGCCGCGTGGCTTCGGAGCGGACGTTGCCGCCCGGCGGCGGCGCGGCCCTCGAGGTCGAAGCGGGACTCGCCGCGGCGAGCCGGCCGGGCGAGCTCGACCTCGACGAGCTTCTGCTCGTGGACTCCTTCCTGCGCCGGCCGCCGCCGGAGCTGCGCGTCGCGCCGCTCCGCCGCGAGGCGATCCTGCGCGTGAGGGACGCTGTCGTGGGTTAGGCAGCTGCGACCGAGATCAGGTCGCGCAGCGCGCCGAGCCTCGCGAGCGCCTGGCCCTCGAGCTGGCGGACGCGCTCGCGCGTCAGGTCGAGCTCGTTCCCGATCGCCTCGAGCGTCCACGGCTCGCCCTCGAAGCCGAAGCGGAGCTCGAGGATCCGCCGCTCGCGCTCCGGGAGCGCCTCCAGCGCCCGCCGCACACCCTGGCGGCGAAGCGACTCCTCGGCCTCGTCGAACGGATCGACCGCCTCCCGGTCGGCGAACAGGTCGCCGAGCTCGCCCTCGTCGTCGGCGCCGACCGTCTGATTGAGCGAGACGGACGCGTTCGCCGCACCCAGCGCCTCGTCGACGTGCTGCATCGGCAGGCCCGTCGCCTCGGCGAGCTCCTCCTTCGTCGCCTCGCGCCCGAGCTCGACCTCGAGCCGGCGCGCCGCGCGCGACAGCTTCTGCTGGCGCTCGACGACGTGGACGGGGACGCGGATCGTGCGCGCGTGATTCGCGACGGCGCGCTGCACCGACTGGCGGATCCACCAGGTCGCGTAGGTCGAGAACTTGTAGCCGCGCCGCCAGTCGAACTTCTCGACGGCCCGGTTGAGGCCGAGCGTGCCCTCCTGGATCAGGTCGAGGAATGGGACGCCCAGTCCACGGTAGCCCTTGGCGATCGAGACCACGAGGCGGAGATTCGACTCGATCATGTGGCGCTTCGCCGTCACGTCGCCGCGCTCGATGCGCTTGGCGAGCATGACCTCCTCGGCCGCGGTCAGCAGCTTGTGCCGGCCGACGTCGGCGAGGAACAGCTGCAGGCTGTCGGCGGAGCCGGAGATCGCGACCGTGGGAGCGGCAGGCTCCTCCTGCACGGGCTCGGCCGGCTTCTCGGTCTCCACCTTCGCCGCCTCTGCGCGCGGCGCGGCAGGCGCAGCGGCGACCGGCGGGCCGATCTCGAGCCCGGTACGCTCGAGCTCACGCGTGAGCTCCTCGACCTCGTCGTCGTTGAGCTCGAGCTCGGCGGCGAAGGCCTCGAGCTCGGCGGGCTCGACGAAGCCGCGCTCCTCTGCGCCCTCGACGATGGCGCGGATCTGATCCGACTCGAGCAACTCGTGGAGCTGGTTCTGCGTCAGGGCTCTCTCCGTCCTTTCTTCCTGCCTCGTCGCTTCGGAAGCCTTCTCACACTAGGAGTGAAGTCCTCCGGTTACCACCCTCAGCCGTACCCACGCCCGCCTGGTCGCTCGAACGAGGCGCCGCGCAAGTGTATTCCGCGCTCCGCCCGGTTCGTGAGCTTAGGACGCGCGTCGGCCGACGAAGTTTGCGGAGGACGGCTCAGGAACCCTTGCGGCGGCGCGTCGACCCCTTCGCCGGACCCTTTGCTCGCCGCTCGGCGAGCAACTCGACGGCGCGGTCGAGCGTGACCGCCTCCGGGTCGTCGCCCTTGCGGAGACTCGCGTTCGTCTCGCCGTCGGTGACGTACGGGCCGAACCGCCCCTCCTTGAGCACGATCTCCTTGCCTCCGACCGGGTCCGTGCCGAGCTCGCGCAACGGCTTCGTCGCCGCCCGCTGCCCGCGCCGCTGCCGCGGCTGGGCGAGCACCGTCAGGGCCTCCGGGAGAGAGATCGTGAGCAGCTGCTCCTCCGACTCGAGCGAGCGAGACTCCTTCCCCTTCTGGACGAACGGCCCGTAGCGGCCGTTGCGCGCCACGACCTCCTCCCCGTCCTCCGCGACCCCGACCACGCGCGGCAGCTGCAACAGGCGAAGCGCGTCCTCGAGCGTCACCGTGTCCAGCGACATCGTCTTGAAGAGGGACGCCGTCCGCGGCTTCTCCTTCGAGTCCTCCGGCAGGACCTCGGACACGTAGGGGCCGTAGCGTCCGCTGCGGGCGACGAGCGGCCGGCCGGTCTCGGGATCCGTGCCGAGCTCGCGGTCCCCGCTCGGCTGCGCGAGCAGCTCCTCCGCCTTCTCGATCGTCAGCTCGTCCGGGGCGAGCTCCTCCGGCACGCTCGCGCGCTGCTCGCCGCGCTCGAGGTACGGGCCGTAGCGGCCGACGCGCAGGACGATCCCGTCGCCGATCTCGAGCGAGTTGATCTCGCGCGCGTCGATCGCTTCGAGGTCCGAGACGAGCTCCTGGAGGCCGCCGCCCCCGTCCCCGAAATAGAAGCGGCCCAACCATTCGACGCGGTGCTCGTCCCCGGCCGCGATCCGGTCGAGGTCGTCCTCCATCGAGGCGGTGAAGTCGTAGTCGACGAGCCGGCCGAAGTGCTTCTCGAGCAGGCCGACGACCGAGAACGCGAGGAAGGCCGGGACGAGGGCCGTGCCGCGCTTGAAGACGTAGCCGCGGTCGAGGATCGTGCCGAGGATCGACGCGTAGGTCGACGGGCGGCCGATGCCGAGCTCCTCGAGGGTCCGCACGAGCGTGGCCTCGGTGAAGCGGGCGGGAGGGCTCGTCTCGTGGCCCTGCGGCTCGAGCTCGCGCAGCTCGACCGCGTCGCCCTCCGACAGGTTCGGGAGCCGCCGCTCCTCGTCGCCCTCCTGGGCCGCGCGGTCCTCGTCCCGTCCCTCCTCGTACGCGGCGAGGAAGCCGCGGAAGGTGATCACCGTGCCGGAGGCGCCGAACTCGACGCTCTCTCCCGAGCTGGAGGCTCCTCCGATCCGGAGCGAGACCGTCTGCCCCTGCGCGTCCTTCATCTGCGAGGCGATCGTCCGCATCCAGATCAGCTCGTAGAGCGCATGCTCGTCGGGCGACAGCTCGGACTTCACGTCCTGCGGCGTGCGGAAGCGGTCGCCCGAGGGGCGGATCGCCTCGTGCGCCTCCTGGGCGTTCTTCACCTTGCGCTCGTAGCGCCGCGGCTCCGGCGGGACGTAGTCGGCGCCGAAGAGGGACGACGCCTGCTCGCGCGCGGCCGCGAGCGCCGACCCCGACAGGGTCGTCGAGTCGGTGCGCATGTAGGTGATGTAGCCGTTCTCGTACAGACGCTGGGCGAGCCGCATCGTCGTCTGCGCGGAGTAGCGGAGCTTGCGGCTCGCCTCTTGCTGCAGCGTCGACGTCATGAAAGGCGCGCTCGGGCGGCGGACGTACGGCTTCCGCTCGACCCGGGCCACGGTGAAGGACGCGCCCTGGAGCCGTTCGGCGAGACCGCGGGCCGCCTCCTCGTCGAGCTGGCGCGCCTCGCCGCGGAGCTTGCCGTCAGGGCCGAAGTCGCGGCCGGTCGCGACGCGCTGCCCCTCGAGGGAGACGAGGCGCGCCTCGAACGCATCGGGATCGAAGGTCGCGAGCAGGTCCCACCACCCGGCGGCGCGGAAGGCCATCCGCTCGCGCTCGCGCTGGACGACGAGGCGGGTCGCCACCGACTGGACGCGGCCCGCGGAGAGCCCGCGCATGACCTTCTTCCAGAGGACGGGCGACACCTCGTAGCCGTAGAGGCGGTCGAGGATGCGCCGGGACTCCTGCGCGTCGACGAGCCGCTCGTCGACGTCGCGCGTCTCGCCGAGCGCCCGTTCGATCGCGTCTCGCGTGATCTCGTGGAAGACCATGCGACGCGTGGGCACCTTCGGCTTCAGCACCTCGAGCAGGTGCCAGGCGATCGCCTCGCCCTCGCGATCCTCGTCCGTCGCGAGCAGGAGCTCGTCGGCGTCCGCGAGTTGCTTCTTGAGCTGCGAGACCGTCTTCTTCTTGTCCGGGTCGACGACGTACAACGGCTCGAAGCCGTGCTCGACGTCGACGCCGAGGCGCGCCCAGGCCTCCCCCTTGTACTTCTCGGGGATCTCGGCGGCGCTGTCCGGGAGGTCGCGGATGTGGCCGACCGAGGACTCGACCACGAAGTCGGGCCCGAGGTAGCCGGCGATCGTCCGCGCCTTCGCGGGCGACTCGACGATGACGAGACGCTTCGGCACGGCCGGTCACGATAGCCACCACTGCGGCCGCGATACTCCCGGCGTGGATCCGCCGCTCCTTTATCGCTTTGCCGCTTTGATCAGCCGGCCGATGCTCTACGGGCCCTACCGCCTGCGCGCGAGCGGCACCGAGAACGTGCCGGCGACCGGCGGCGTCGTCCTCGCCTGCAACCACCTCTCGAGCTTCGATCCATGGCCCCTCGGGATGCCGCTCTGGCCCGTCCGCTGGCTCCGCTTCATGGCGAAGGCCGAGCTCTACTGGTGGCCGCTCCGGCTCGCGCTCGACCGTGCCGGAGCGTTCAAGGTGCGACGCGGCCTGGGCGACCGCCAGGCGGTCGAGACCGCGATCCGGCTGGCTCGTGAGGGCCACGTGGTCGTCATGTTCCCGGAGGGGACGCGCAGGAAGAAGGGCCTCGTCAAGAAGCACCAGCCGCGGGCGCGCTCGGGTGCGGCTCGGATCGCATTGGAGGCCGACGTGCCGCTCCTGCCCGCCGCCGTCCGCGGCACCGACCGGCTGCTGGCGCTCGGTCCGCTGCGGGTCGCGTTCGGGCCGCCGATCGAGCTCGACGACCTGCGTGCGACCGAGGACATCCGGCTCGCGTCGAAGGAGGCGACCGATCGGCTGATGGCGCAGATCGACGAGCTCGAGGCGACGCTGTGAGCCTGCTCCTTGCGGTCGACGGGGACTCGTTCGCGCACCGGGCCTATCACGCCCTGCCGAAGTCGATCCGGCTCAACGCGGTCGTCGGCTTCACGAACATGCTCGTGCGGCTGTGGCAGGCGGAGCAGCCGGCTGCCGTCCTCGTCGCCTGGGACACGCTCTCGGTGCCGACCTACCGGCACGAGGCCTTCGAGCCGTACCAATCGGGGAGGGTGTTCGAGGACTCGATCGTCGAGCAGCTCGAGATCCTGCCCGAGGTCGTGGCCGCGTTCGGCTTCCTCGTCGCCAGGGCCCCCGGCTACGAGGCCGACGACTTCCTCGCGGCAGCCGCGCGCGAGTGGCCCGGGGACGTGCTCGTCGCCACCTCGGACCGGGACGCGTTCCAGCTCGCGAGCGAGCGCGTCACGATCCTGCAGCCGACGCGAGGAGTGAGCGAGCTCGCGCGCATCGGGCCGGCCGAGGTGCGCGAGCGGTACGGCGTCGAGCCCGAGCAGGTGCCGGACCTGATCGCGCTGCGCGGCGATCCCTCCGACAAGCTGCCGGGGGCTCGGGGGATCGGGCCGAAGAAGGCCGCCGAGGTGCTCGCGCAGTACGGGTCGCTCGAGGCGGCGCTGGCCGACGGCCGGTTTGCCGCGGAGGCGGAGGACTTGAGGCTCTTCCGGCGAATCGCGACGATGGACGCCTCCGCTCCCCTTCCTCCCCTCGCAGAAACATCCCCGGTGTGGGCGGAGGCGTCTTCTTTCCTCGAACGGCTCGGCCTCGGCGCGGTCGCCGCACGCGTGGGGGCGTTATCGACGTCCTGACCCATCCCGCTCTCGCGCAACTCCACCCGACGGGCAGCCACCCGGAGCGGCCCGAACGGCTCGCCGAGCTGCTCGCGCACCAGCACATCTGGAGCGAGGGCCGGGCGGCGACCGACGAGGAGCTCCTGCTCTGTCACACCGCCGAGCACGTCGAGCTCGTGCGGGCGGTGGACGATGCGGTCTGGCTGGACGGCGACACGATCTGCACCGCGACCTCGTTCGAGGCGGCGTCGCTGGCGGCCGGGACGGCGATCGAGGCCGCGCTGCGCGGCGGCTTCGCCCTCGTCCGCCCGCCGGGGCACCACGCTCTCGCCGGCCGCGCGATGGGCTTCTGCATCTTCAACAACGTCGCCGTGGCCGCGCGGGCGGCACAAGAGCGGCTTGGCGTCGAGCGGGTGGCGATCGTCGACTTCGACGTCCACCACGGCAACGGGACGGAGGCGATCTTCCGGGACGACGACAGCGTCCTCTTCGTCTCGCTCCACCAGTGGCCGTTCTATCCCGGGAGCGGCGGCCCGGACGACCAGGCGGAGACGACGCTCAACGTGCCACTGGCGGCCGGCGCCGGCGACGAGGAGTACCTCGACGCCTTCGCCCGCGTGGTGGAGCCGGCCGTGGAGCGGTTCGAGCCGGAGCTCGTGCTCGTCTCGGCCGGCTTCGACGCCCATGCCGACGACTCGCTCTCGGACATGCGCGTCAGCGAGGACGGGTTCCGCGAGCTGGCAAACCGCTGCCGGGCTCTCTCCAACCGAGTAGCGGCCGTCCTCGAGGGCGGCTACCGCCTCGAGACGCTGCCGGGCCTCGTCGACGCTGCTCTGAGCGGCTTTACCAATCCGGGCTGAGGAACTCCGGGTTCGAAACGTCTCGACCAGAGTGCCGCGAAGGGCAGGAGGCTAAGCCTCCGCGGAGCGGGGCTTAGCCGGAGGCCGGACCGCCAGAGCGCCTTCGTCCCCACAGAGCATCCAAAGACAAAACAGCACGAAGCGGGCCGGAAACCGCGCTTTCCGGCCCGCGCAGTTCAGTTATCCCAGCGCGGAAACGCGCAGCGTTTCCGCGCTAGCCACGCGCAAGCGCAAGCTGCTCGAGTGCCTCGCGGCGCGAGGACACGTTGAGCTTGCGCAGGACGCTCTTCACGTGGGAGCGCACCGTGTGCTCGGAGATGAACAGCCGCTGGGCGATCTCCTCCGTGCCGTGGTGCTCGTCGAGCAGGAGCAGAACCTCGACCTCGCGCGCCGAGAGGAGCGAGGCGATGCGGTCGGGGACGCCCGAGCCGCGCCCGCCCGTCCGAACGCGGTCGAGCAGCCGCCGCGCGACCGGTCCCGAGAGTGCCGCCTCGCCGTGGAAGACGCCGTTGAGGAAGTCGGCGATCCGCTCGGGCGACTCCGTCTTGAGCAGGTAGCCGGCCGCGCCGCCGCGGATCGCGGCGAGCAGGTTCTCCTCGGTGCCGGAGGCGGTGAGGACGACGACCTCGCAGTCGGGAGCGACCTCGCGCAGGCGCGGGAGGGCGCCGAGGCCGTCGAGCCCCGGCATCGTGAGATCGAGCAGGACGAGGTCGGGCTGGGCCTCGGCCGCGACGGCGATCGCCTCCTCGCCGTCCGCCGCGAGGCCGGCGAGGTCGAAGCCCTGCGCGCGCAGCAGCGCGGAGAGCGCCTCGCGGGTGAGCGGATGATCGTCGACGACGAGGACGCGCGGAGACGTGGGCATGCATCCTTATCGGCAGCGTCGGTTCTGCCGACAAGACCCATATGAGAACCCGGCGGACGGAGCTGCAGGCGTGGCTGTGGGGCGAGGTCTTCCTCTGCGGCCTGCTGGGCTCGAGCCTTGCGCTCTTCCTCGCGTACCCGGTACTGCGCACGCAGTACGACCGGCCGGAGCTGCTGATCGTGCTGGAGACGACGATGGCCGTCGCCGGAGTGCTCGTGGCGATCCTCGCCACCGTCCGCTTCTCGGTCGAGGGGCTCTACACCGACCTGCTGCTCGCGAGCGGCTTCCTCATCGGGTCGCTGTCGATGTGCGCGTTCTCGATCGTGCCGGTGCTGGACGGCGGATCCCTCGATCGGGCGGACGGCTGGGCCGCGATCGCCGGCAGCATCGGCGCCCTGGCGCTCATCGCTGCTGCACCGTTCGTCGACGGCCGCAGCACGAACCGCGACCGCGCCATCGGCGACTCGCTCCTCGCGGCGGCGATCGGGCTGTTCGCCGCCTGGCTCTTCCTGCGCGCTCATCGGAGCGGCCTGCCGCCGCTCACCGCTCCGACCGCCGCCGCCGACGCGCCGGCGGGGCTCGCGGCGGCGCTCGCGATCCAGGCGCTCGTCTGCCTCCTCGCCGTCGTCGGCTGGGGGCGCAGGTTCGCGCGTACCGGGGACGACCTTGCCCGGTGGCTCTCGCTCGGCTTCACGCTCCTGCTGTTCGCCGCGCTCCACCTCGTGTTCACGCCGCCGCGCGGCACGACGTACGTCGCGGAAGGAGACTTCCTGCGAGTGCTGGCCCTCGGCCTGATGCTCGTGGGGACCTGGCGGGCCATTCGCTCGACCGAGCTGGGACGGGCCGTCGCCGAGGAGCGGGGCCGCGTCGCGCGGGAGATCCACGACGGGCTCGCGCAGTACCTGTTCGTGCTCTCGACGCACGTGCAGATGCTCGAGGCGGGCGCTCCCGTCGAAGAGGTCGCACCCCAGCTCAAGGAGGCCGCCGCGCTCGCGCAGCAGGAGGCCCGGTTCGCCGTCCTCGCCCTCTCGTCCGCCGGGGGCGCCGCGCCGTTCGACGCCGCGCTGAGCCGCTACGTCGAGTTCCTGACGGCGGACGGCGGGCTCGAGGTCGATCTCGAGGTCGACCCGTCCATCCGGCTCGCCCCCGACGAGCAGATCGAGATCTTCCGGATCGTGCAGGAGGGGCTGGGCAACGTGCGACGCCACGCGAACGCGACCCGGGCCGAGGTCGTGATCGGCCGGCGGCCCACCGGCGAGCGGTTCGTCGCGATCCAGGACGACGGCGAGGGCTTCCCGACCGAGGTGGTGACGGCGGGTCACGGGTTGCGCAACATGCGCGCCCGCGCGTCCGCGATCGACGGCGGCTTCACGCTCCGCAGCACCCCGGGCATGGGCACCGCGCTCGAGGTCGTGCTCCGGACGTAGCCGACGGCCGCCGTTCGTCCTAGAGTCCAGCCGTGAGCCGTCTGCTCGTCCCACCGCTCGCGGTCGCGGTGTGTTGTGCGACCGTCTCTGCGGCGTCGGCGGCCGGGAAGGCGCCGCTCCAGCACGTGACGATCTTCGGCGACTCCGTCGCGGCGGCCTTCATGTGGGACCCGACGGCCCGGTCGGTCCTGACCCAGGGCGACAGGGTCAGCTTCGACCTCTCTCCCTGCGGCCGGCTGACGCAGCCGGGCTGCGTCACGCCGCCGCCGCCGAGCGTGTTCAAGAAGGTCGAGCTGCTGGGGCGGAGGATCGGCCCGAACGTGGTCGTGCTCGTGGGCTACAACGACGACCCGCACGTCTACCGGGCAGGCATCGACAAGGTGCTGCGCGCGATGCAGCGCCGTGGCGCGAAGCATGTCCTCTGGCTGACGCTACGCGCCGTGAACAGGCAGTACCTGCTGATCAACGAGGTGATCCACGGCGCGTCGGCCCGCTGGCGGGGGCTGATGTCCGTCCTCGACTGGAACAGCTACTCACGCAACCGCTTGGCCTGGTTCGCCACCGACGGCATCCACCTGAGCGCTCTCGGAGGCGTCCAGCTCGCGATCTACATCCACCGGACGCTGAAGCGGCTCGGCCTCACCGGCCCGCCGCCGCCTCCGGCCTGAAGGCCCGCCCGAGCGAGGCCGGATAGCGCGACTCAATAGAAAGAGCCCCGTCCCCGGGGCTCCTTCCGTAGCAGGCCTGTAAGCCGGATTCTGTCGGGGGTGGCCATCCATCTGTGCGGCTACCCGGCTCCTCGGCGGGCCGCGTCGGCGGAGCCTGTTCGCCTTGCACCGGACGGGGTTTGACGAGCCGGCCCTGTCGCCAGGGCCGCTGGTGGGCTCTTACCCCACCGTTTCACCCTTACCGGCCGCGACTCCGGAGATTCGCGACCGGCGGTCTGTTTTCTGTGCCACTTTCCGTCGGCTTTCG
>JBJMKE010000035.1:0-8726 GCA_045806005.1 Gaiellaceae bacterium | reverse complement strand
GCGCCGGGAACGAGTCCGCCTCCACGACCTCGGAGACGAGCCCCCACGCGTGTGCCTCGGCCGCCGTCAGCCGTCGGTTCGAGGTCATCCACTCGAACGCACGCGGTGTACCCAGCAGCCGCTGGAGGAAGTACGTCCCGCCCGAGTCGGGGATCAGCCCGATCCCGACGAAGCCCGGGACGAAGAAGGCCGCGTCGGACGCGAGCCGGATGTCGCACGCGCACGCGAGGGACAGCCCCGCGCCGGCACAGACGCCGTTCACCGCCGCGAGCACCGGCTTCTCGAGCGACCGGATCGCGAGAACGGTGGCGTGGTAGGTGACGCGCAGCATCGCGGCGACGTCGCCGGCCTCGCCGAAGGCGGTCAGGTCCTGCCCGGCCGAGAAGCCGCGTCCCGCTCCCGTGATCACGACCGCGCGCACCGCCGGGTCGCGCGCTTCCTCGAGCGCCTCGTGCAGCTCGTGGTGGAGCGACACCGTGAACGCGTTCAGCTTCTGCGGGCGGTTGAGCGTGATCGTCTGGACGCCGCCGTCGCGGCGGACCTCGACCTCGGCCACGGCTAGCTCAGCTCGAGGAACTCGACTGTCGGCTGCGGAAAGCCGCGCTTGTACGCGTCCTTTCCGGTCGCCATGAACTCCTCGCTGCGGACGGCCGTGTCGAACGCGTCCTTGTCGGCGAATTCCCATTCCGCGAAATAGGCGTGCTCCGACTCGCCCATCGGCGAGCCCGTCACCTTGCCGTGCCGGAAGACGCCGTTCGGCACGCAGCGGCACATCTCGGCGTGGGCCGCGTACTCGTAGGGATCCGGCTCCTGTTGGTAGAGGACGACGACCCTGTACATAGACTCCTTTCGGCAGCTGTCGAAGGACGATAACGGGGTCGAGAGGAGGAGGACGCGATGGCAGGCAAGCTCGTGCACGTCGAGATCGGAGCGGCGGACGCCGACCGCGCGCAGGGGTTCTGGAGCGGCGTCTTCGGCTGGGAGGTCGGCCCACCGATGTCGCCGGAGATGGACTACCGGATGTTCCGCACGGGCGAGGATCAGGGCGGCGCGATCTTCCCCTCGGACGAGACCGGCAACCTCCGCGTCTACTTCGACACCGACGACATCGACGCGACCCGCGCCAAGATCCAGGAGCTGGGGGGCCAGGCCGACGACAAGATGGCCGTGCAGGGCTACGGCTGGTTCGCGGCCTGCCGCGACACCGAGGGAAACGCGTTCAGCCTCTGGCAGTCGGACGAAGGGGCCAGCTAGCCGCGGGCTCCTGGTCGGACCAGACCAGCGTGGGAGGGTCGAGCTCGCGGAGCACGTCCTGCGACGGCAAGGGCCAGCCGTCGACCTCCTTCGAGCTGTGATCCGGCTGCTCGTTCAATCCGACGGGTGAACGTCGACTCGAGCGCGGCGGTTACGCCGGGCGCCGGTCGAGGACCCGCAGCGCCTTGCCCTCGCTCCGCGGGACGCTGCCCGGCGGCCCGAGCCGCACGCGCGCGGTCAGCCCGAGGGCGCGCCCGAGCCGCTCCTCGACGAAGGCCTCGAGCCTGTCGCCGCCCGGCTCGCCCTCGCGCAGCTCGCCCTCCACGGTCAGCTCGTCGAGATGGCCGGGCCGCTCGACGACGAGCTGATAGTGCGGCGCGAGCTCCGGGATCGCGAGGAGCGCGCGCTCGATCTCGCTCGGGAAGACGTTCACCCCGCGGATGATCAGCATGTCGTCGCTCCGGCCGACGACGCGCGACATGCGCGCGAACGTGCGCCCGCAGGGGCACGGCTCGCGCGTGACCGAGGCGAGGTCGCCGGTGCGGTAGCGCAGCAGCGGCAGCGCCTCCTTCGTCAGGGTCGTGAACACGAGCTCGCCGACGCTTCCGTCCGGCAGCGGCTCGCCCGACTGCGGATCGACCACCTCGACCAGGAAGTGGTCCTCGTTCACGTGCGCGCCTGCGCGCGCCTCGGCGCACTCGGCCGAGACGCCGGGGCCCATCACCTCCGAGAGGCCGTAGATGTCGAGCGCGGTCAGCCCGAGCGCGCCCTCGATCGCCTCGCGCAGCCCCTCCGTCCACGGCTCAGCGCCGAAGACGCCGGCGCGGAGGCCGAGGCGCGCCGGCTCGGAGACGTGGTCGGCGATCGCGAGCGCGTAGCTCGGCGTGCAGCAGAGGATCTCCGCACCGAGATCCTCGAGCAGCTGCGCCTGCCGCGGCGTGTTGCCTCCCGACGCGGGGACGACCGTGCAGCCGAGGCGCTCGGCGCCGTAGTGCAGGCCGAGGCCGCCGGTGAAGAGGCCGTAGCCGTAGGCGATGTGGACGAGGGTGCCCGGCCCGGCGCCCGCCGCCGCGAGCGCCCGTGCGCAGCAGTCCGCCCACGCGGCGAGGTCGCCGCGCGTGTAGGCCACGATCGTCGCCTTGCCGCGCGTCCCCGACGAGGCGTGGATCCGCACGCACTCCTCGAGCGGCACCCGCAGGAGCCCGAAGGGATAGGCGTCCCGAAGCTCCGACTTGACCCGGAAGGGCAGCTCCGGCAGCGCCTCGGCGTCGACGCCGAACCTCTCCCGCAGGCGCTCCTGCTGCAGCCGCTCGAGCTCGGGCCGCGGCAGCGTCTCCAGCTCGGGCTGGAAGATCGGCACGCCGGGGATTATTCTCTCTCTGCAAGCGCCAGTCGGAGCGACCGAGAGGAGGCGTCGTGCGCGCAGCGTTCAGTGCCAACGAGGAGGCCGGAGTGACCTACCTGGAGGTATTGACGCTTGCTTCGCAGAACGCTGAATCTCGGAATCCTGGCGCATGTAGACGCCGGTAAGACAACTCTCACCGAACGGCTCCTGTACGCCGCCGGCGTGATCGACGAGGCCGGCAGCGTCGACAAGGGGACGACGCGGACCGACTCGCTCGCGCTCGAGCAGCAGCGCGGAATCACGATCAAGTCGGCCGTCGTCTCGTTCCCGATCGACGACGTGACCGTCAACCTGATCGACACACCCGGCCACCCCGACTTCATCGCCGAGGTGGAGCGGGTGCTGAGCGTGCTGGACGGCTGTGTCCTCGTGGTCTCGGCCGTGGAGGGAGTGCAGCCGCAGACCCGGATCCTGATGCGGGCCCTGCAGCGGTTGCACGTCCCGACGCTTCTGTTCGTGAACAAGATCGACCGGGTCGGGGCGGACCCGGAGCGCGTGCTCGACGAGATCGAGCAGCGCCTGACGCCCGCGGTCGTGCCCATGGGCTCGGCCGCGGAGCTCGGCTCGCGGGCCGCCTCGTTCGCGGCGTTCGGGCCGGCCGACGACGACCTCGCCGGACGGGCGCGAGCCGGCGAGCTGCATCCCGTCTACTTCGGATCCGCGCTCAGAGGAGCCGGGGTGGAGGAGCTGATGGACGGGATCGCCGGCCTCCTCCCAGCGCGCTCGGGGGACGGCGACGGGCCGTTGTCGGCGCGAGTCTTCAAGATCGAGCGCGGCCCGGCGGGCGACCGGATCGCCTACGCGCGGGTCTTCTCCGGGACCGTGCGCGTGCGTGACCGCTTCGACGCCGGCAAGGTGACCGCCCTCCGGGTGTTCGCGGCGGGCGACGCGGTGCAGCAGGACGAGGCGCAGGCCGGCGAGATCGCCAAGCTCTGGGGTCTCGCGGAGGTCCGGATCGGCGACTGGCTCGGCGAGGCACGTGGCGGCGTCGACCACCATTTCGCGCCGCCCACCTTCGAGTCGGTCGTCGCGGCCGTCGATCCCGCCGACGGACAACCGTTGCGCGTGGCGCTCGGGCAGCTCGCCGAGCAGGATCCCCTGATCGACGTCCGCCAGGACGACGAGCGAGGCGAGATCTCGGTGTCGCTCTACGGCGAGGTGCAGCGCGAGGTCATAGAGGCGACGCTCGCCGACGAATACGGCATCGCCGCCGAATTCCACGAGACGACCACGATCTGCATCGAGCGGCCGAGCCGGACCGGGGAGGCGGTCGAGCTGCTCAACACCCCGACGAACCCGTTCCACGCCGACCTCGGCTTGCGAGTCGAGCCGGCCGCTCCGGGCTCCGGCGTCGAGCTGCGGGTGGACGAAGGCGTCGACCCGCGCGACGCGCCGCTCTACGTCTTCAAGGGGTTCGACGGCTTCGTCGAGCGCATGGGCGAGTACGTGCGGCTCGCGCTCGGGGAGGGCCTGTTCGGCTGGCAGGTCACCGACTGCGTGGTCACGGTGACCAAGATCGCCTACAGCCTCGCCGACGGCCCGCCGTCACGGCGTGGCCCGATGCCTACCGCCAACGACCTCAAGAAGCTGACGCCCGTCGTCCTGCGACAGGCGCTCGAACGAGGAGGCTGCACGGTCTGCGAGCCGGTCTTCCGGATCTCCGCCGAGGTGCCGACCGAGGCGATCGGGGCCGTGCTCGCCGCGCTGGGCCGGCTCGGCGCCGGGGCCGGCACGCCGGCGCAGCGGGGAGAGCTCTCGGTGCTCGAGACGGTGCTACCGGCGTCCAGCGTCCAGGACCTCCGTCGCCAGCTCCCCGGCCTGACCGGCGGGGAGGGCGTCATCGAGTCCGAGTTCGCCGGCTACCAGCCGGTGACCGGCGACCCGCCCACCCGGAGGCGGCGGTAGCGTTCGACTGTGTCGGGCAGCGCGATCGCGACGGTACTGGCCGTAGCCGCCGGCCTGGCGGGCTCGATCCAGGTCGCCCTCATGTCGCGGCTCGGCGAGCGCATCGGAGTGCTGGAGGCGCTCGCGTTCTCGACGGCGCTGACCGCCGGCATCGCCGTGGTGATCCTCGTCCTCGCCCGCCACAGCCTCGCCGGCTTCGAGCACGCGGTCCACCAACCCTGGTGGATCCTGCTGGGCGGTGTGATGGGCCTGATCATCGTCTTCACGGTGACGTACGCCGGCCCGCGCATCGGCGTCGCCGCGACGGTGGGGATCCTGATCGCGGGCCAGCTCGCCATGGGCGCCGCGATCGACCGCTGGGGCCTGTTCGGCAGCGAGCGGATCGCCCTCCACTGGCCACGCCTCCTCGGCATCGCGCTCCTCGCCGTGGGCGCGGCGCTGTCGCTGCGCAAGGGCTAAGGCCGGTAGCAGCTACCCGGACAAAAGCGTCGCGACTTCGCGACGAAATCCCGACTCGCCGCATGTGCGAGCGGTGCCGAGCGTTACGAAGTCGTGACGGTGCCTGCTACCGGCCTTGCGGGGGCCGCGCCGCTGGATGCGGTAGATTTCGGATCCGAAGTCCACCGAGAGGAGACGAGATGTCCAGCACCGTCCGGGTCCAGGCAGCGCGCATCCCCGACCGCGACCGGTTGCTCCAGGCGCTGCGCGACGAGGGGCTCGAGGCGCAGCCGGAGGACGAGATCGGCATCGTCGTCCCCGTCGGCGAGGGCGGGAACGAGCTCTTCCATCAGGTGGAGGGCGTCGTCTTCAGCGTCGGTGCGCCGTTCGTGCCGATCGAGCATGAGGGCGTGATCTACATCCGCCCGCCCGTCGGGTAGCGAGCGGCCCGCGGATCGCGGCCCCACGGCGCAGCCGGCAAATCCGATCCCGCCTGACTGTCGTATCTGTTCCAAGTCGTAAAACCGACCTGAGGGCAGTCAGGAGGATGTGATGACCCGGACCACCACCAGGCCCACGACCCTCGGACCGACGAGACTTCCCGCCCGGCCGGCACCCGAGGCCGCGGACGAAGCCGGAGTCGCAGCCGCACTGCGTGCGCTCGGCGCGCTCGCGCTCCTCGCGGTCGGCGCCGTGCACCTGGAGCAGTACTTCGCAGGCGACATCCGCACCGTGTCGGTGATCGGCCCGCTGTTCTTGCTCAACTTCGCGGGAGCGACCGTTCTTGCGATCGCGCTGCTCCTGCCGCTGGGGCGTCGGGGCATGATGATCCGGCGGCTCGCCGCAGTCGGCGGGATCGGGCTCGCGCTCACATCGATCGTCTTTCTCCTGATCAGCGAGCACCGGACGCTCTTCGGGTTCATGGAGGACGGCTACCGCCCGGCGATCGTGTTCGCCCTCGTCGTCGAAGGCGTCGCCGCCGTGCTTCTCGCGGTCTACCTTGCCGTCGACATGCGAAGCCGGTAGCTCCGCCGGCCGCTGGGTCAGGCGCGCTCGAACAGTGCCGCCTGGCCCTGCCCCACGCCGACGCAGAGCGTGGCCAGGCCGTAGCGACCGCCGCGGCGACGCAGCTCGTGCAGGAGCGAGACGACGAGGCGCGCGCCGCTCATCCCGAGTGGATGGCCGAGCGCGATCGCCCCGCCGTTGACGTTCACCCTCTCGGGGTCGAGACCGAGCTCCCGGATCACGGCGAGGCTCTGCGAGGCGAACGCCTCGTTCAGCTCCACGAGGTCGACCTGCTCGAGCGAGACGCCGCTGCGCTGGAGCAGCTTGCGGACGGCCGGGATGGGGCCGATGCCCATGACGCGCGGGTCGACTCCTGCGACGGCGCTGCCCACGAAGGTGCCGAGCGGCTCGACGCCGGCCTCGCGCGCCCTTTCCTCGGACGCGATGACAAGGGCGGCCGCTCCGTCGTTGATCCCCGACGCGTTGCCCGCAGTGACCGTCCCGCCTTCGCGGAAAGCAGGCTTGAGCGCGGCGAGCTTCTCGGCCGTCGTGTCGGTGCGCGGGTGCTCGTCGCGTGTCACGTCGCCGACCGGGACGAGCTCGTCGGCGAAGCGGCCGGCCTCGTCGGCCGCCGCCCAGCGCTGCTGCGACCGCAACGCAAACGCATCCTGGTCCTCCCGTGTCACGCCCCAGCGCTCCGCCACGTTCTCGCCGGTCTCGCCCATCGACTCCGGCGGGAACAGCTCCGTCAGCTGCGGGTTCGTGAAGCGCCAGCCGAGCGTCGTGTCGTACAGCGGCCGGTCGCTGCGCTCGAACGGCTTCTCGGCCTTCGGCGTCACGAACGGCGCGCGGCTCATCGACTCCTCCCCGCCGGCGACGAAGAGATCGCCGTCCCCCGCGATCACGGCGTGGCAGGCACCGACGACGGCGGCGAGGCCCGAGGCGCAGAGGCGGTTGACGGTGACGCCGGCGGCGGACTCCGGCAGGCCGGCGAGGAGCGCCGCCATCCGGGCGACGTTGCGGTTGTCCTCGCCCGCCTGGTTGGCGGCGCCGAACCAGACGTCCTCGATCTCGTCCACAGGCACGCCAGCGCGAGCGACCGCCTCGCGGATCACCAGCGCGGCGAGGTCGTCCGGGCGCACGCCCGAGAGCGCGCCGCCGTAGCGGCCGATCGGCGTGCGGACGGCGGAGAGGATGACGGCCCGGGCCACGGGCGCGAAGTCTAGGCAGCGGCCGTTGCCCGACCGAGCAGGCGGTCGATCGCCGCGAGCCCCTCGTCGCCGACGTCGACGCTGTGCTCGTTCACGTACAGCGCGATGTGCGCCGCGCAGACCTCGTCCGACATCTCGTGCGAGAGCGAGCGGACGTAGTCGCGGCTCGACTCCGGATGGGCGAACGCGTACTCCACCGAGGCTCGGATCGCGCTCTCGGCATCGGCCACGAGCCCCGGCTCGAGATCGGCGCGCGCGAAGATCCCGGCGAGCGGGACGGGAAGACCGGTCTCGTCCTCCCACCACTCGCCGAGGTCCGCGACCGCGACGAGTCCGTGCTCGGCGTACGTGAAGCGGCTCTCGTGGATGATCAGGCCCGCGTCGACCTCGCCGGCCACGACGGCGTCGAGGATCCGGTCGTAGCGGAGCTCGACTGCCGCGCCGAGCCGCGGCGCGGCGAGCCGCAGGAGGAGAAAGGCGGTCGTCTCCCGTCCCGGCACGGCGACGCGGCCGGCCGCCGCGGCCTCGAGCGAGCCGGCTTCCCGCGCGACCACGAGCGGGCCGACCCCGCGGCCGAGCGCGGCTCCGCTCCGCAGCAGCCGGTACCCGTCGCCGGCCGCCGCGGCCGCGCCGAAGCTGAGCTTCGTCAGCTGGAGCCCGGCGCCCGACGAGGCCCGCTGGTTCAGCTCCTCGATGTCCAGCAGGACGGGCTCGGCCTCGAACGGGGACGGGACGAGCCCGTGCACGAGCGCGTGGAACGCGAAGGCGTCGTTCGGGCACGGCGTGAAGCCGAAGCTCAGCTTCACAAGCGGCCGAAGAACCAGTCCTCGAGCGGTTTCAGGAGCTCGTCGCGCGTGAACGGCCGCACGAGCTCGCCGTGGCCGTCGCGCTCCGAGACCGTGAAGTCGTCCTCGAGCGCCTCGTTCGCCTCCTGCAACGCGTCCCCGAGCTCGTAGCCCTCGAACACGTAGTCCTCGGGACGCGGCTCCCGCGAGGGGCGCAGCTGCGGGTTGACCGCGCGACCGACGGCCCAGACGCCGCCTTCCTTGCGCTCGATCCAGATCACGACCGTCTCGGGGTCGCCGGTCGAGTCGACGCCGTGGAGCACCCGCTCCGCGAAACGGCCGCGGTCGGTGGACTGCTTCACGGCCTGACTATGCCACCTCCTGCCCGACCCCCGCCGCCCGGGCGCGCTCGACCGCCGCAGCCGCGAGGGCCACGTCCCAGGCGGCCAACCCGTTCGACTTGAAGACGACGATGTCCTCGTCCGACTGGCGGCCCGAGGCCTGATCCGCCACGACCTCCTGCAGCTCGTGCACCTCGAGCCAGTCGAGGACGCCGGACTCGACCGGCTCGATCAGGTCGGCGGACTCGAGCCGCGCGTCCTCGCGCGAGTCGCAGCAGACGAAGGCCGCACGCTCGACGACGACGTTGTCGAGCTCCCGACGGCGACCGTCGTTCGCGCCGACCGCGCAGACGAGTGCGCCCGGCCGGAGCCACTCGCCGCG
>JBJMKE010000034.1:0-20669 GCA_045806005.1 Gaiellaceae bacterium | reverse complement strand
TCTCGTCGAGCTGCGCGCCGAGCGCGCGCGCGAGGGCGGCGGCCGCCAGGGCGTTGTAGACGTTGTAGAGGCCCGGGAGCCGGAGCTCGACCCGCCGGGATCCCTCCGGCGTCTCGAGGCGGAAGGAGGCGCTGTCGAGGCCGCGCAGGGCCACGTCACGTCCCGCAACCTCGAGCGGCGGGCGCTCGTGGTCGCCGCGGGGGCAGCGGTAGTCGCCGAGGTGGCCGACGTACGCGGCGGCATAGGCGTACGGCGTCCCGCAGCGGACGCAGTACTTCGAGTCGGCCGCATGCTGCAGCGCCGGACGGGCGACGCGCGGATCGTCGAGGCCGAAGGCGACGCTGCGCGGCTGCGCCTCCGCGACCGCCGCGAGTTGCGGGTCGTCGGCGTTGAAGACGAGGCTCGCCTCCTCCGCCAGCCCGGCAACGGCGCTCCGCCACCGCTCGGCCACGAGCTCGAGCTCGCCGTAGCGGTCGAGCTGGTCGCGGAAGAGGTTGCCGAGGCAGGCCGCGCGCGGCTGCAGCCGGCGTAGGAGCTCCGGCAACGCGCCCTCGTCGACCTCGAACAGCCCGAGCTCGGCAGCGGGGTCGGCGAGCAGGGCGGAGGCGACTCCCGAGACGAGGTTCGCGCCGGCCGCATTGTGCGCGAGCCGGTGGCGCGGCCGCAGGATCTCGGCCGCCATCGCCGTCGTCGTCGTCTTCCCGTTCGTTGCGGAGACGATGGCCGTTCCTTCCGTCAGGCCGGCCGCGAGGCGGTCGATCGCTCCCGGGTCGAGCTGGGCGAGAAGCTTGCCCGGGATCGTCGTGCCGCCGCCGGCCCCGAGTCGTCGCGAAAGCGCGGCCACGCCGCGGGCCGCAGCGATCTCGAGGGCGAGTCCCGGGCGCACCGGGCGAGCGTAGTCAAGACATGCCTGCGCGGGACTACTTGCGGAATACTCAACCTGCTCTACACTTATTGACATGGCCGAGAAGCCCCGCTACCGGGCGCTCGCCTCGATCGATCCACAGGAGCTCGCCGAGTTCCAGGCGGGGATCCGCAAGCGCTACACCGACGAGCAGATCGTGGCGGAGATCGTCGCCTGCGCCGAGCGGCTCGGGCGCTCTCCGACGATGCGCGAGTTCGCTGCGGACCCGGGGGCGGCGGTGCATCCCCAGACCGTGATCGAGCACTTCGGCTCGTGGAACGCGGCGAAGCGCGCGGCGGGCCTCGTGCCGCGCCGTTTCGCGACGCGCGAGGAGCTGCTCGGGCTTCTGCGCTCGCTCGGCGAGGATCTCGGCCGCCCGCCGACCGCGCGCGACATCGACGAGCACAAGGGCCGCCTCCCGTCAAAGTCGCTCTACTGGCATACGTTCGGCTCGCTGACGAACGCGCTCCGGGAGGCCGGCTTCGACGTCCCGGTGGGGGAGGAGAGGCTCGAGCGGGCGGTCGACCAGGGCGTCGCGCTCGCGGACAGGCTCGGGCGGCTGCCGAAGTTCGCGGACTGGGCGGAGGCCCGGAAGCAGGACGAGTCGCTGCTGACGGAGTGGCAGGTCTACCGCATGTTCGACGCCCGCCGAGGCGCCTGGTCGACCTTCCAGTTCCTCGTGCGCCGGCGTCTTACCGAGCAGGGCCGCGAGGTCGCGAGCGACGGAACGCTACGCGGCTAGCGTGGCCGCGATCGTGGCGAGCCGGCGGAGGCAATAGGCGCTCTCTCCCGGAGCCCGCACGGCGGGCAGCGGCGTCTCCTCGACGTAGCTGCGGTCGGGCCGGAAGCGTGCGGTCCGGGCCACGCGGCCGTCCCGGAGCGCGAGGAAGGTGCCGTCACGCACCTCGCTGAGCCGAAGCCTCACGTGCGTGTACTCGGACGCGATCTCGAGCGCCGCCCGGGTCGAGGCGAAGAAGACCTCGTCACGGCCCCGGCCGAGCCAGAGCGGCCGCCCGACACCGCGGGCGGCGAACACGGTTCCCGGCTCGCGCTGGTCGAGCCACGCGGTCGCCATCGAGCCGGCGAGCGCCTCGAGAGCGTGGGGGTCGTTGCGGGAGTGGGCCGCGAGCGCGAAGATCGCCTCGGAGTCGACGGTCATCCGGGGCTCGGCGCGGGCGCAGGAGTGGGGGGCGAGCAGCTCGTCGTCGTTGACGATGATCCCGTTGTGGATGCCGACGATCGGGCCGTGCCGCACCGGGTGGTTGTTGGCCGGGATCGAGGGATGGCCCTTCGTGTAGTCGCGGACGTGGACGATCAGCTCACACGCGTCGGGCGGCACGCCGATCCGGTCGAGCAAGTCGCTCGCCGGCGTCCGCTGCTTGGTGACGACCGGATATCCCTCGAATGGGCTGCGATGCGCGTACCCGACTGCGTCGGCGCCGCGCTCGGCGATCCCGGCGAGGAGGGCCTGTGCCGCAAGCGTGCGGTCGACGCCGCTACGCGGCGACAGGCTATATCCGGCGATTCCACACATACCGCAGCTGGTGAAGCCTTTCTCCGTTTTCCAACGTGTCCCTTTTAGCCAAGGTATCGGCTGTCCGTTAGGGCTTTCTAAAGCGGATCCGGCCCTGAGCCGATACAGGTGCGATGGACCAGTCGTATGCGGCAGAGGGTCCGGTCGAAGAGTCGAGGACGCAAGATCCACTCAGGCTCTACGTTCGGCAGATCGGAAACGGCGCGTTGCTCACCCGTGAGGAGGAGCGCGAGCTGGCCCGGCGCAAGGACGCCGGCGACGAGGCGGCCAAGCGGCGGCTCATCGAGTCGAACCTCCGTCTGGTGATGGCGATCACCCGCAACTACACGAAGGCCGACGTCCCGCTGCTCGACCTGATCCAGGAGGGCAACCTCGGCCTCATCCGCGCGGTCGAGAAGTTCGACTACAAGCTCGGCTTCAAGCTCTCGACCTACGCGACGTGGTGGATCCGACAGGCGATCACGCGCGCCCTCGCGGACCAGGGAAGAACGATCCGCCTGCCCGTTCACGTTGCCGACCAGGTTCGGCGCCTCCTGCGCGCCCGCAGGCAGCTCGCGCAGAAGCTCAACCGCGAGCCGTCGCTCGCCGAGCTCGCCCGCGAGACCCAGCAGAGCGAGGAGCGGGTGCGAGAGCTGCTCGAGCTGGTCGAGAACCCCGTCAGCCTCGAGACACCGGTCGGCGACGGCGAGAGCATCTACGGCGACATGATCGAGGACGTCCACGCGGCGGCGCCGCACGACCAGACGGCGATCAAGGCGCGCACGAAGGAGCTCGCCGTCGCGCTCGATGTCCTGAACCCCCGCATGCGTCGCGTGCTGGCCCTTCGCTTCGGCCTCGAGGGCGAGACGCCGCGGACGCTCGAGGAAGTGGGGACGCAGCTCGGCATCACGCGCGAGCGGGTCCGCCAGCTCGAGACACGGGCCCTCCGCGAGCTACGCCTCGCCGCGCCCGGGCTCGAGCACTACCTCCGCGCTGAGTAGCTCGCGGGTGCTGCGCACCCGCTCGCTGGGTTGGCGGAACTGCGCGGGCCGGAAGCGCGGTTTCCGGCCCGCTTCGTGCTGTTTGTCTTGGGTTGCTCTGCGGGGCGGAGGCTTGTGTCGTGCGCTCGCGCGCGGCAGAGGCCGGCGCGAGCCCGCGCGAAGAGCGCAGCTCTTCGCGCGGCTAGGAAGCGATCATCTGCATCTCGCGGAGATTGGCGAGACGGCGGAGGGAGTCGAGCTCGATCTGGCGGACGCGCTCCCGGGTCAGGCCGAGTCGGCGGCCGATCTCCTCGAGGGTCTTGGGCTCCTCGTCGACGAGGCCGTAGCGGAGGACGAGCACCTGCCGCTCGCGCTCGCCGAGCGCCTGTAGCGCGACGGCGAGGGCCTGGCTCCGCAGCGCTCCCTCGACGCGCTCCTCCGGCAACGGATCGTCGCCGGCGACGAAGTCCCCGAAGACGGCGTCCTCCTGGTCGCCGACGGGCTGGTCGAGGCTCGCCGACGCGCGGGCCGCCGCCCGTACCTCGCGGGCTTGCTCGACGGGCAGCGAGGCCTCGTTCGCGATTTCCTCGAGGGTCGGCTCGCGGCCGAGCTCCATCCAGAGCGTGCGCTCGGCCCGGTTCATCTTCTGCATCCGCTCGACGATGTGGACGGGCATGCGGATCGTCCTCGCCTTGTCCGCGAGCGCCCGCGCGACGGCCTGGCGGATCCACCACGTGGCGTAGGTCGAGAACTTGTAGCCACGGCGCCAGTCGAACTTCTCGACGGCGCGGATGAGGCCGAGCGTGCCTTCCTGGATCAGGTCGAGGAAGGGGAGACCCTGGTTGCGGTAGTTCTTCGCGATCGAGACGACGAGGCGCAGGTTCGACTGGATCATCCGCTGCTTCGCGAGCGGGTCGCCTCGCTCGATGAGCTTGGCCAGCTCGACCTCCTGGGCGGCCGTGAGCAGCTGGTGGCGCCCGGCCTCGCGGAGGAACAACTGGAGTGCATCGGTGGTCGTCTCGAGCGGCTGCGCGGCCGGCGGAGGAGGCGGAGGCGCCTTCTCCGGCTCCGGCTCAGGCTCGCGCTCGGGCTCGACGAGCAACTCGATCCCGCGGCGGTCGAGCTCCTGGTAGACCGCCTCCGTCTCGAGGGGATCGAGCTCGAGCGGCTCCAACACCTCCACGAGCTCGACTTGGCGTAGCTGTCCGCTCGACTCCGACGCCTCTAGCAGCGTCGTGAGCTCCTCGCTCACGAGAATGGACTCGATCTCGACCGTGGTCAATTGATCCCCCTCAATCGGCGCTCCCTGGACAGTTCGTTCCCGCCTGTTGAAGCTACCGAAACACGCCGGGACCCTGCGGGTCAAGTCCTGGGCCGAAGAAAAGCCCCTTCGGAGGCCCTGCCGGAGCTCCCAAATGCCTGTGCACGGTAAGCGGTGTTATGTCAAGTAGCAGCAGATGAGGCTCGCAAGCTCGCTTCCTCCGGGTCGATGGGAAGAACGCCCGCAGCGGAATCGGCGATCAGCGCGGCGGTGTCACGCGACGCAGGGGACGCGAGACCACATACAGAGCGACGCCTAAGATCAGGAGGATGGGCACGGCTAGTCCGACGATGAGGAGCCCAACAAGCTGCCGGCCACCATCCCCCTGGTCGGCCGTCGCGAGAAGCCAGATGCCGTAGGCCAGGATCAGCGCGCCACGCCCGTCAGTCGACTTATCCACAGGATGCACAGAGGGCTGTGGAAATGTTGATTATTCAACGTTCGCAAATTGCGAGATTTTCGTGTCTCGAAGGCCTTGCAGGATGTCCCTAAAGGCCATACATTCCCTCTTGCGCCGAGCACGGCGCGGGAGTAGGACGAAGCAGCACCGGGAGGTCGTACGAGACGGCCCGCAAGGGCCGGAGCGGAAAGTCGACCGGAGTTGTGGACGAAACCGCGACCGACTCGGCGATTTTTTTTGGTCCACCCCGCTCTGCTGCGCCGCCGATCTCGCCTCGACTACGATCGCCGCGATGCATACACCTCGTCCGCCGAGCATCGACCAGGGCGTCATCGCCGTCATCTGGGCCGTCGGGCTCGCCGTGTTCATCTACTTCGGCCTGGTCGCGGTCGGCGCCAGCGGAGCCACGGCGATCGTGCTCGCGCTGGTCTCGTTCGCGGCGATCTGGCTGCTCGTACGGCTGCGCGGCGAGGAAGCCCCGGCCAGACGCCGCCGCCCCTGAGCCCGCCGGGTTAGGCCGCCCGCCGGCCGGATCGACCCGGAGCGAGGGCGAACAGCAGCTTGCGGGCGAGCTCGCTGCCGATCTCGACCTCGAGCCGTTTCCGCGCGGGAACGGCCTCCGGATCGAGGCTCTCGAGGTGCGCTGCGAGGAGCCGCATCCCCCGTTGCGTCCGAGTCTGGGCGAGGACTGTCATCCCGATCTATATATCGGGGGACCTACCCCTTTAGCGTGATCCCTCCCGGCAGGGATCCGCAGCCGCCCGGCGCAGACGCCGAGCGGCTACGGGTCGTGCGTGTGCGTTCGCGTCAGCGGGTGGGCGTTCGCTCGCCGCTTCGCCTCTGGGCCGTCTGCCCGTCCACCGGCGCCTCGCCGTCCGTCCTCGTCTCGGCCGGAGGAGCCTGAGCCGGAGGAGCAGCAGGGCCGCGCCTCGCGTACCGGCGCTCGGCGGCGACGGGCTCGTCGGCCGCCGGACGGGCCGCCGCGCCCGCCGGGCCTGCGTACGCCGGGGCCTCGTCGACCTCGGGCGCCGGGACTGCGTCGAACGACAGGCCGAGCACCAGGCCGAAGCCGAGCGCGAGCACGCCGCGCCAGAGCCCGATCGAGTGCACGAGGCCGAGGATCCCGATCGAGTCGCTCCAGGAGTGGATCCTCCCCTCCTGCCAGCCGTGACCCGGCTGGCTCGCGAGCAGGATCCAGCCGACGCACACGAGCACCGGCAGGAACGCGAGGACGAACGTGGTCGGCGACAGCCGCAGTCGCAGCCCCTTCGTCCACATCCCCACGTGGCTCGCGAGCGCGAGCACGAGCCCGGACGCTGCGACGATCGCCATCGCGATCCAGAAGCGTCCCGTTGTCTGCATCCCGACCTGTGTCGCCCCCCAGAGGGCGAGGCCCGCCAGCGCCGCGGCGAAGCCGATGGTCAGCCCGCGGGAGGCGTCGTACATGCCGTAGTGGCGCATTCATCTCACCTCTTCTCTTTCGCGACTGGGTAGAACGGCCCAGTTGTGCCTCGAGGTGCGCGTACCCGAATTACTCGAGCGCAAGCCTGCGCGCGTCGAACGACGCCGACCAGAGCTCGGCCTGGAATTCGTCGAGCGTCGCCGGCGCGTCCTCGGCGAACATGTGTTCCACCACCCCGACCTCGCGATCGTTGTGGAACGGGACGTCGACATGCGGCTCCGAGACGAGGTTGAGCGACAGCCGGCGGCAGCTCGGGCAGCGCACTGCCAGCCCGACGGCTCCCTCCGCCGCCGTCAGCAGGGTGAACGACGACGGGAAGACCGGTCGCGGCTGGTCCTCGGGGTAGCAGAAGAAGCTCCACGGCCACTCCCCGCGCCTGATCCGGTCCGCCGCGAGCTCGCCGAGCTCGCTGCCTGCGGGCTCGAGCCGCGCGGTCATCAGGTTGAGGAACTCCCCCGCCTCGAGCCCGAGCGGGGCCCAGTCGAGGTCGTCGTGCGTGACCAGGCCGTCGTGCTCGTCTCCGCAGCCGCAGTCGAACCGGACGCGGAAGACCGCGGGATGGGCCGCTCCCGGAAGCTGCTCGATGCTCCGGAAGGCCGAGAGCAGCACGTGCGTCTCTCCCCTGACGGGACAGGCAAAGGCATAGCGGCTCGTGAGCGGGTCGTACATGCGGACGTTGTAGAGACAACGCCGGACGACGAGTCGCCCGTGCTCAGTAAGTGATGAGCGAGAACAGGTCGTACTTGTCCAGGCGCTCGCGACCGTTGAGGAACGAGAGCTCGATCACGAAGTTCACGCCCACGACGGTGCCGCCGAGGTGCTCGACGAGGCCCGCGATCGCCTCGACGGTTCCACCTGTGGCGAGGACGTCGTCGTGGATGACGACCCGGGCGCCGCGGCCGATGGCGTCGGCTGCGACCTCGAGTGTGTTCTCGCCGTACTCGAGCGCGTAGGTGGCCGAGACGGTGGCGGGCGGCAGCTTGCCCGGCCGCCGCGCGGCGACGAAGCCGCAGCCGACCTTGGCGGCGATCGCCGCGCCGAGCCAGAAGCCGCGCGCCTCGGCGCCGAGCACGAGATCGGCCTCGCGCTCGCGTGTCCAGTCCGCGAGCTCCCCGACCGCCTGGCGCAGCGCCTCGGGGTCGAGGAGCAGCGGCGAGATGTCCTTGAAGCCGACGCCCGGCTCCGGAAAGTTCGGGACCTCGCGGACCCGCGTCTTGAGATCGATAGCCGCCACGGGCGCGAGGCTACTCGACCAGGCGGCGGACGTTGCGGCGAAGCAGCAAGTCGGCGAGCTCGCCGGCGCTCTGCGCCAGCCGCTGGAGGTCGTCGAGTGCAGCCTGCCGCCGCTCCGCGTTGCGCGACCGGAGCGCGGGCGCGATCACGGCCTCGAGCAGCCCGCTCTCGCGGTCGGCGGCGGTGCGGAAGGCGCGCAGGTTCCGCGCGTCGATCCCGGAGCGCGCGAGCGCCTCACAGGCGGCCGCGATGTCGACGTCGCTCTCGGCGTAGATGCGCTGGCCCTCCTCGACCCGGGGCTCGAGCAGCCCGAAGTCCTCGAGCTCGCGGGCGCGGTCGGCCGTGATGCCGGCGCGCTCGCAGAGGTCGTCGAGGTCGAGCTCCTCCTCCCCCGCTCCGACGCCGCTGCGCCGTTTGCGGCGCTCCTTGCCGGCGCCTGCCGCCAGCTCCTCGCGGATCACGCGCAGGGGCAGGAACTCGTCGCGCTGCAGGCGGAGGATGGTCTGCAGCCGCTCCACGTCGTCGTCCGAGAAGAGCCGGTAGCCGGCCTGCGTCCGCCTGGGCGTCACGAGCCCCTGATCCTCGAGGTAGCGGATCTTCGAGATCGAGACGTCGGGGAACTCGTCCTGCAGAAGCCCGCAGACGGTGCCGATCGTCAGGAGCCGCCGGCGCGACGGTGCCTCGGTCATGCTCATCGCTGGAGGAAGGTGAGCCGGTACTTGCCGATCTGGAGCTCGTCGCCGTCGCTGAGCTCCGTCGTCTCGACCCGGTCTCGGTTGACGAACGTCCCGTTCAGGCTGCCCTGGTCCTCGAGCACCCAGCGCTCGCCCTGCTGGCTGAAGACGGCGTGCTTGCGCGAGACGGTCACGTCGTCGAGGAAGATCGCGCAGTCCGGCGAGCGGCCGATCGTCGTCGGGCTCGCCTCGAGCGGGAACGTCTCGCCCGCGCGCCCACCGCCCGCGCGGACGATCAGGGCGGCGCCGTGGACGCCGAGATCCTCGATCGGGTCGAGGTTCTCGGACAGCTCCGGCGCCGTGAACGCCTCGGTCGACTCGCCCTCCTCGGGGACGACGAGCGGCGCTCCGCACTTCGCGCAGAAGTGCGCAGACTCCGGGTTGTTGTACCCGCACTCAGGGCAGTAGACGTGCGCCATCAGGCAGGCGGTGCGGCCTTGCCGGCGAGGATCTCGGTCAGCGAGTCGACGTTGACCGAGTCGAGCACGCTTCGACCCTGCGTCACCTGCAGCCGGGCGACGAGCTCGGCACGGAGGATGTCGATCTTCCCGTGGAGGAGCCGGCGACGGTACGAGACCTCCTGCTCCTCGCGGGTCAGGTCGTCGATGAGCTTCTTGAGATCCTCGTCGGTCAGCGTCGCGAGATCCGGCAGTGGTTCCATCGGGCCCTTTCGGTCGAGGGTGAAGCTGAACTTTAGCCTTTGCGTTCGGCCGGAGTCCAGACGGGCTCAGGTCCGGGTGGCCGCGGCCTCTCCCTGCTCGATCTCGTCGACGAGCGTCCGCAGCTCACGAGCCAGCTGCTCCGACTCCTCGCGCGTCTCCCCCTCGGCGTAGAGGTGGATGAGCGGCTCGTCGGGATCGGGCAGCACCTGGGCCCAGCCGCGGTCGTCGAAGAGCTTGATCCCGTCGGTCAGGTCGAGCTCGCGTCCGGCGAGGCGCTCGTTCAGGACCCGCATCACGAGGCCCTTGAGCGCCCACGGGCACGGCACCTGGTAGTGGACGAGCGTCGGCACGGGCAGCTCGGCGACGAGCTCCGACAGCGGCCGGTCGACGGGCGCGAGCAGCTCGAGCAGCTTCGCGAGGCTCGCGACCGCGTCGTAGCCGGGCAGGAACTCCGGGAAGACGTAGCCGCCGCCAACGGCTCCGGCGAAGACGACGTCCCCTTCGGCTGCGACGCGCGTCAGCTCGGCCAGGGACGTCGGCGTCCGCACGACCTCGAACTGCGAATCCGCGACGAGGCGGTCGACCTGGCTCGTCACGGTGACCGGGAAGGCGAGCTTCCCGTGCCGGCCGTTCGAGCCGAGGAGACGGAGGAAGAGCAGCAGCGCCTGCTCCACCGGCACCTCGTGCGCCTGCTCGTCGACGAGGTGGAGCCGCTCCGCCGAGCGGTCGAAGACAGCGCCGAGATCCGCCCCGACCGCGGGCACGAGCCGCTTCGTTTGTCCGATCGCGGCGGCGAGCCCGGGCGCGGCGTCGGCCTGGTCGGGCCCGTCGCCGGTGAACGCGTGCGCGGCGACGACCTCCACTCCGAGCGGGCCGAGCACGAGCGGGAGCACGAACGAGGCGCCGGAGAAGCCGTAGTCCACGACGATCCGGAAGCGGCGGTCGCGCACCGACCCGGCGTCGATCGTCGAGAGCAGCTCGGCGGCGTAGGTCTCGCGCACCCGCGCGGGATAGGAGATGCTCCCGACCTCGCCGGCGGCGACACGGCGGAGCTCGCCGCGCGTGAAGTGCTTCTCGACCTCCTTCTGCATGGCCGCGCTCATCTCGATGCCCGGCGGCTCGAAGAACTGGATCCGGATCACCTCGGGGTCGGTCGCGCTGATGCCGACGTGGAAGCCGGCGTCGTACGCCTCCGACTTGACGAGGTGCCGCGCGACGGCGGCCGGGCTGATCCGGAGATCGCCCACGTGCACGCCCGTCGAGGAGATGCCCGAGATCATGGCCCGCTTGATCATCCGGCACGCCGCGGCGCTTTCGCGGCTGGCGACGACCCGCGCGCCCCGCTTGAGCGCCGTGCCGAGCGCGGCGGCGAGCCGCACCGCCACGTCCGGCGTGAGGTCGACGTTCACCATCCCGGCGACTCCCTGCTTGCCGAAGACGCGGGTCGTGCCGCGCGACTCCCAGATCAGGCTCTCGTGCAGCTGCGAGCCGGTCTCGACCTCCTTGAACGGATAGATCCGGACCTCGGGCAGGATCACGCTCTCGGCGCCGATCGTGACCTCGTCCCCGATCGCGACGCCCTGGTGGACGCGGACATGCGCGCGCAGATCGCAGCCGCGGCCGACGATCGCCCCCTCGAGCTCGGTGCTCCTCCCGATGTACGTCGAGGTGTCGACGATCGAGCGGACGACGCGGCCGCGCTCGCGCACGGTCACGCTCGTCGCGAGCACGGTGTACGGGCCGACGCGGGCGCCGCGCGCGATGCGGCAGTAGTTGCCGAGGTACGCCGGGCCCTCGATCGCCTCGAGGTCGTCGAGGTCCACCCCGTCCCCCAGCCAGACGTTGCCGCGGATCCGGATGCCCGGGATCTCGAGCTGGACCCGCTCGTCGAGGGCGTCGAAGTTCGCCTGCCGGTACTGCTCGAGGTTGCCGATGTCCTGCCAGTAGCCGTCGAAGACGTGGCCGTAGATCGGGCGGCCCATCTCGAGCAGCAGCGGGAACAGCTCCTTGGAGAAGTCGTAGGGCCGGTCCTGCGGGATGTGCTTCAGCACCTCCGGCTCGAGCACGTAGATACCGGTGTTGATCGTGTCGGAGAAGACCTGGCCCCACGACGGCTTCTCGAGGAAACGTTCCACCCGTCCGTCCTCGTCGGTGACGACGATTCCGAACTCGAGCGGGTTCTCGACCGACTTGAGGCCGATCGTCACGGACGCGCCCTTCTCGCGGTGCGCTTCGACGAGCCGGGTCAGGTCGACGTCGCAGAGAGCGTCGCCGGAGATGACGAGGAACGTGTCGTCGAGGCGGCCCGCGGCCCGCTTCACTGAGCCGGCGGTGCCGAGCGGCGACTCCTCCACGGAGTAGCCGATGTCGATCCCGAGCGTCTCGCCGCTACCGAAGTAGCTCCGGATCGCCTGCGGCAGGAAGGCGACGGTGACGATCACGTCCTCGAAGCCGTGTCGCCTGAGCAGCTCGACGATGTGCTCCATGCACGGCTTGCCGACGATCGGCACCATCGGCTTCGGCTGATTGGAGGTCAGCGGCCTGAGCCGCGTGCCCTCGCCGCCGGCCATGACGACGGCTTTCATCTGCGCAGTTCTCTCCGCGCGGTGCGCAAGTACAACACGCCGGCGACGACGGCCAGCGCGAGGCCGACCCAGAAGAGGACGAGCGGCCATTGCGTGGACGGGTGCGTGACGATGCGGAGGAAGATCGCCAGATAGAGGATCCAGGTGGCCGCCTTGCCGACGACGTTGACCTCGACCTCGAGGCCGCGCGGCGCGAGCAGGCTGCCACCCGCCAGCAGCAGCACGTCGCGGCCGAGGATCACGACGAGCCCCGCCCACGGCAGCCGGTCGTAGGCGACGAGCAGGATCACGGCGGCGTCGATCATGAGCCGGTCCGCGAGCGGGTCGGCGATCTTCCCGAACTGCGACTCGACGCGCCAGCGGCGCGCGAGGAAGCCGTCGACCTGGTCGGTGATCCCGGCGATGCCGAACACGACCCCGGCAGGCCAGCTCGGGCTGTGTCCGGCTTGCACCATGAGCACGACGAAGATCGGGATCAGGGCAAGGCGCGCGATCGTCAGCGCGTTCGGGAGCTGAGCGAGCGGCTGCGGGACTAGACGCGCTTCCATGTGAGGAAGGATACGGGCGTGCCGGAGCCGCCCCGGATCCCGGGATTCGTGAACGCCCACTGCCACGCCTTCCAGCGGGCGCTGCGCGGGCGCACCGAGGGCGACGACTTCTGGGCCTGGCGCGAGACGATGCTCGAGCTGGCGGCCGCTCAGACGCCGCAGAGCGTCCGCCGTGACTACGTCGACGTCTACCGGGAGCTGGGCGCAGCCGGCTACACGGCCGTGGGCGAGTTCCACTACCTCGGGCTCGAGGAAGCCCGTGCCGCCGCGGAGGCAGCCGCCGAAGCCGGGATCGAGCTCGTCCTCCTCCACGTCGCCTACGCGCGCGGCGGGATCGAGCGTTTCCGGCAGGAGTCGGTGGCCGCCTACCTGCGCGAGTTGGAGGACCTGCGCGCCGGGGGGATCCGCGTCGGCGTCGCCCCCCACTCCGTCCGCGCCTGTCCGCGCGAATGGCTCGTGGAGCTGGGCCGGTATGCAGCAGAGCACGAGCTGCCGCTGCACGTCCACGCCGACGAGCAGCCGCGCGAGATCGCGGAGTGCCTGGCCGAGCACGGGCGGCGGCCGATCGAGTTGCTCGACGCCTGCGGCTGCCTCGGCCCGCGCAGCACGGTCGTCCACGCGACGCACGCCGACGGGCACGAGCTCGACCTGCTCGCCGCGGCGGGCTCACGGGTCTGCGCCTGCCCGGCGACGGAGGCGAACCTCGGCGACGGCTTTCTTCCCGTCGAGCGGCTCCTCCACCGCGGCATCGAGCTCTGCATCGGCTCCGACTCCAACGTGCGCATCGACCCGCTCGAAGAGCTTCGCGAGCTCGACGGGATCGCCCGGCGCCAGTCGGGCCGGCGCGACGTCTTCACGGTGGACGACCTGCTCGCGATCGGCTCGGCAGGCGGCGCGAGCGCCCTGGGGATCGGGTCGTGGCCCGCTGTCGCCGTCGACGTCGAGCATGCTCAGCTCGCGGGCGTCGAGGACTGGCGCAGCGCTCTCGTCGCCGCCTGCTCGGCCGAGGTCCTCCGACGTGCGCGCTAGGTTCCCTGCGTGGGCGGGCTCTGGTCGACGCAAGAGGAGGAGCGCACGTTCGCGCTCGTCCGCGATCTCCTGATGGAGATGCGCGACCGGGGCAGCGGGATCTACATCATGCCGGTGACCGAGGGCATGGAGGCCTACGGCGTCGACGGCTGGGTCGTCGGCCGATACGACGGCGACGGCCCCCAGGATCTCGCAGTCGGGCCGTGGCTCGACCAGGTCGTCGAGGCTGCCCGCGACGCCGCGGGCTGAGCACGCGCCCCTGAAAACGAGCGAGCCGCCCCGGAGAGCGGCTCGCTATCCCCCACTCAGAGGGTGGGTGCTGGTCGACCTACCACCAGGAGCCGCGCGCGCGGCCGCCGGCACCGCCCAGGAACAAGCTGATCACGAACAGGAGAGCCGCGATCACGGCGATGATGAACAGCCAGTGCAACGTGAACCCCAAGCCGAACAAGACAAGCGCCAGCACTGCAAGCAGGATCAGAAGCAGCATTCTCTCGACACCTCCTTTCGTGTTCGAGGGAAACGGCGAACGCCGCCGTCCGGTTTCGGTCTGCAGCGCCGGAGGTGCGTGATTTCGTTAGTGAACGATTAGGATGATCGGCCTACCGTAAGGCCATGAAGAAGCTACTCAACATCGCAGCAGCCCTGGTCATCGCAGGAGCGATCACCGGGCTTGCTCTGGCTGCCAATGGGACGACCGTGAAGTCGGTTCATCTCAACGCCCAGAATCCAAGCGCGGCGTTTCGGCTCCGGATCTCCCACCCGACGAAGATCGTCCTCTACATCACGTCGGCCAAGGTCACGGCCACGACCAGGTGCGTCAGGGGGACGACGGTGTCGAGGCTGACCCGCTCTTTCTCCACAGACGGGACTCGGAACCTGCTCTGGCACATCCGGGGTCGGCAAGACGTCTGCCATGTCTCCGTCTCGGCTGCGGTCAAGGGCCAACACGGTGGCTACGTCAGCGTGGACGTATACCGCTGAAAGAGTTTCGGAGCTTGTGCCCCGTTCTAGCCAGTGCGGGGCATTAGCGTTGATCGGGCCACGTCTGAGAAGTCGCAGTCGTCCCTAGCGTCCGACTACGAACCGCTTCGTTGAGCTACCCCCCAGCCGGACAGGCTGCTACCCGAACGAGTGATTCTTCCCGATCCCCTTGACATGTGTTCATGCGTATGAACACCATCCCCCGTTCAGCCCCACTTATGTCCTCCTGCGGCGGGAAGAGGGAGGTACCAGCAATGAGGAGAAAGTTCGCGCTCACGGGCGCTCTCGTCGCGCTCACGCTGTTGGTTGGCGTAGGGACAGCGGCTGCCGGCGGTGGAAACTCGGACGCGGCGAAGGCTTGCCAGAAGGGCGGCTGGCAGACCTTGGTTCGCCAGGACGGAACAGCGTTCACGAACACGGGCGACTGCGTCTCCTACGGTGCTCACGGCGGTGCGCTCGTCCCGGAGGGAAGTCACCTCATCACCTTCGACGAGTTCCCGGTGGGAACTCTCATCACGACGCAGTACGCATCCGATGGGGTCCTCTTCTCCGGAACCCCTGGTCCATTCATCGCAAACGACGTGGCCAATCCGACTTCGCCCGTTCTCTCACCTGGGGCCGGTTTCTCTGGCACGCTCGACATCGAGTTTGTGTCACCAGCGGACGGCACGAGTCCCGCTTCGGTCGCCTCCGTGGCGTTCGACGTGGGCTACCTGGACAGCCTCGGCGGAGTCACGATCTCGACCTTCGACATCGACGGCAACCTGATCGACTCCTTCCCGACCAATCAACTGGGCTTCCAGCACATCAGCCTGGCCGGACCGATCCACCGGATCGAGGTAGTCACCAGCAGCGACCCCGCTGGCGCAGCGATCGACAATCTCGGCTTCACCTTCTAACGCTGACATGGCCTTGTGTCCGGTGACTGCTGGCGGTCACCGGACACAACGCCTAGCTGCACATCGCGGCGGCCGTTGCAGAAACCCCGTCTCCAGCTCGCCCCGACGCATGACCGCCAGGCCGAGCCGGAAACGCGCAACACCACGGACGAGCGCCACTGAAACGCTCGACGGCGACAGCCGTTCCGGCCCAGCGGCTGCCACAGGGTCGCCACGGCGGGGGCAGCGTCGCCGGCGGAGAGAATGCGAAAGGCCGCCAGCCCGCGTGGGAGACGGCCCTCGGCAGTCGGGGCGCCGAGATTCGAACTCGGGACCTCCAGTCCCCCAGACTGGCGCGCTAACCAGGCTGCGCTACGCCCCGCCGACGGCGACACGGTAGCTCACCGGGACCGCTCGGACGGCCCTGCGCGTATCGGGGACGTGCGCAAGCTCGCGCTTCTCGCCGTCGCGCTGTTTCTCGTCCCGGCCGCGTCGGCGGGCTCCTCCGCTCAGCGGCCGGTCGCGCTCGTCGCGGCCGAGACCGCGAACGAGGTGGTCGCCGTCTCGCTCGGGCCGCACGGCGGGAAGGTCCTGCGGCGTGTCCACCTCGTCGATCCGCTGATGGTGGCCGCACCGCTGCACGGACCGGCCCTCGTCCTCAGCCCCGCGGCGGGGACCGTGACGCTGCTGGCCTGGCACAGCCTGCGGCCGATCCGGGTCTTCCACGGCTTCCGCGATCCCCAGGTCGCGAGGATCGCTCCCGGAGACCGCTTCGCCTACGTCGCGGACGGGGGAACGGGAGATCTCGTCGTGATCGACCTCGCGCGGCGCCGGGTCGTCGACCGCCTTCACGTCGGCGCAGGCGCCCACCACATGTCGTTCAGCCCGGACGGCAGGCGCCTCTGGATCGCGCTCGGCGAGGTGGCGACGACGATCGTCCGGCTCGACACCTCGGACGTGCGGGACCCCCGGATCGCCGGCCGGCTCCATCCACGCTTCCCGGGGCACAGCATCGGGTTCGCACCCGACGGCCGCACGGTCTGGGTCAGCTCGGCGCGGGCACCGTACGTCACTGTCTACGACGCCGCGACCGGCAGGGTCGCGAAGGTGATCCCCGCCGCGCGGGCTCCCCAGGAAGTCGCGTTCTCGGGCGCACGGGCGCTGCTCACGAGCGGCTACGGCTCCTCGCTGCAGGCGGTGTTGTGGCGGACGTATCGCAGGCTGGGGACCGTCTCGATGCCGTACGGCTCCTTCAATCTCGCCACCTTCGGCGGACAGGTCGTGACGTCGTCCCTCTTCACGGGGCAGGTCGTGGAGCTCAGGGGCGGGACGCTTCACCGCTTCTGGACGGCGAAGGTCGCCCCGGCGACGCGCTACGTCGCGATCTCGCTCTGGCCCGGCCGGCCGGCCGGCTAGCCGATCGCGAGATCCTCGACCGAGGCGGTGGGCCGCACGCCGATGAGGTTCCGCGTCGCGATGAGATCGCCGGTGAGGCCGACGATCGGGCCCGGTGCCCGGAAGCTCCGGGCCGGGCGTCCGGTCGCTCCGAACGTCCGGACGAGCGGAGGCCTCACGCCCTGCTCGAGCGCCGCCGCCGGGCGGCCGTGCAGCCAGCCGATCGCCTCGATCTCACCGGTCGCGACCGTCTTTCGGCCCAGGAGAACCGAGCCGGGGGTCGCGGCCAGCAGCGTCTTCCCTCTCGGAGCGTAGGCGACGCTCGTGATCGGAGCGGCGCCGCCGAGAACGTCGTGCTTGTCGTGCTCGAGGTCGTAGGCGACCGCCTTGCCGCCGCCACCGACATAGGCGAGAGCGAGCGAGTCGGCGCGCCAGGACGGGCGCACGGCGCGCACGGAGCGGTCGATCGTCCTGTCGTGGGTCCCGATTCCCCAGATCACGTGCAGGGCGTAGCGATGACCGGCCCGGACGACGTAGGCGATCCGGATCGCGTCCGGCGCCCACGCGATCGCGACGACCTGTCCGTGCGCCCGGTGCGACCAGATCCGCCGCCCGTCAGGCGCCATCGCCACCAGCGAGCGGCCGATCCCGGCCGCGACGAAGAGAGAATGCGGCGACAACGTCACAGCCGTCGCCGGCAGGCCCTGCAGACGCGAGCCGTCCTTCGTCACCACCGAGAGCCGCCCGTCGACGAGCGCGGCGACGCCGTCCGCCCCCCTGGGCAGCGAGAGCGGCCTGCTCACCGGCCGCGGCTTCGGCTTCGCGCCGAAGCTCACGTGGAGGGCGCCGGCGGCGGCGAGCGAGCCTGCCGCGATTGCGAGCAGGACCGCGGCGGCTGCGATGGCGAGGACTGCGGTGCGAAGCCCGCGGTGCGAACGAGCGGCCGGCTGCAGCGCGCGCAGCGCCCGGTGCAGCGCCTCCTCTCCCGCTCCCTGGTCGGGTTCCGGGGCTTCGGCCAGCAGACCCTCGAGCCGCCGCTCGAGCTCACTCGACATGCTCGACCTCCAGCGACTCGCGCAGCTGCTCGAGCGCGCGCGCAAGGCGCGAGTTGACGGTGCCGACCGGGACGTCCAGTGCTTCCGCGATCTGCTTCGGCGTCATCCCCACTCCGTAGCGCAGGACGACGACCATACGTCGCTCGACCGAGAGCTCCGCCACCGCCGCGAGCAGGCTGCGATCTCCGGCCGGCTGCACGGGCACGTGATCCGGCAGGTCCGGCAACTCCTCGTCGGAGAGGCGCCGCTCGGCGCGCAGCAGGTCGAGCGCGCGGTTGGCGACGATCCGGTGCAGCCACGGCCCGAACGGGCGGCGCTCGTCGAAGCGCGCCAGCGCCGCGAACGCGCGCTCGAACCCGTCGGCGGCCACGTCGTCGGCAAGTGAGGCCCGCCCCGTGATCGCGTACGCCGCGCGCCACGCGTCGCGCCAGTAGCGCCTGAAGAGGGCCGCGGCGGCGTCCCGGTCGCCGCGTCGCGCCCGCCATACGAGGTCCCGGTCACTGGTTTCACGCACTCCTCCACAGTCTTGTACGCGGAGGCGGCGTTTGCAGGTCCCCGACCGGGAATACTCCTGGGATGCCCGACTGGCAGGAACAGGACGACGCTCTCGTGCGCGAGTTCGAGCTGCCCTCGTTTCCCGAGGCGATCCAGTTCGTCGACCGGCTCGCCGAGCTCGCCGAGAGCGAGAACCACCATCCCGACATCGACATCCGCTACCGCCGCGTGACCGTCCGCTGGAGCACACACTCCGAGGGTGGGATCACGGCGAAGGACCGCGAGATGGCGGAGCGGACCTCCGCGCTTGTGCCCGCCTAGCGCGGGACCTCGCGTGTAGAAAGTAAGAACTTGGCTCCGCCGGACACTAATCCCGACGTGAGCGCGTTGGCAGCAGCCCCGGGTCTCGAGGAATGGCACCTCGACCTGAACGCATCCGGGGCCCGCCGCGAGGAGGCCGTGGCACGACTGCACGGGCTCCTCCTGCGCGCAGCCCGCTTCGAGGTGTTCCGGCGAAGCGGCTCACTCCCCCAGCTCTCGCCGGCCGAGCTCGAAGAGCTCGCCCAGGATGCGGCCGACGACGCCGCGGTCTCGGTGCTGCGGCGGCTCGAGGACTTCCGCGGCGAGAGCAGCTTTCGCACGTGGGCGTACAAGTTCGCGCTGCTCGAGGCGGCGGTGAAGGTGCGCCGGCGCGCGTGGCGGGACCGCGAGGTGACGCTCGAGCCGGAGGACTGGGAGCGCTTCGCGCATGCAGGGCCCGGGCCCGGCGACGACGCCGAGAACGCCGCGCTGTTCGAGGTGGTGCGTGAAGGTATCGAGACGGCCCTGACGCCGCGGCAACGGCAGGTTCTCGTGGCGGTCGTGCTCGAGGGCGTCCCGATCGACGTTCTCGCCGAGCGGCTCGGCTCGAACCGGAACGCGCTCTACAAGATGCTCCACGATGCGCGCCGGCGGCTACGCGCCCATGCCGCCGCCGCGGGATACCCGGAGGCAGACGAATGACCGGACGCGACCTCGACCCCACTCTCAAGCGCCTGCTCGGCAGCAACGAGTCGGAGATCGACTGCGACGAGTGCTTCGCGCGGCTCGACCGCTACGTCGAGCTGGAGCTCGCCGGAGCCCCGGCCGACGCGCTCGTCCCCGGCCTGCGCGCCCACCTCGTCGGCTGCCCCGCGTGCGCGGAGGAGCACGAGAGCCTCCGCGCCCTGCTCGAACTCGACTCTGTTTCCTGAATGCCTGTCTCCTGAAGGAGCCCAGATGAAAACGACCAAGTACCTGATCGTCGGCGCCGGGATGAGCGGCGACATGGCGGCGAAAGGCATCCGCGAGCACGACTCCGACGGTCCGATCACGATGATCGGCGCCGACTCGCACCCGGTGTACAAGCGGCCGCTTCTGACGAAGGGCCTGTGGCAAGGCGCGCCCGAGGAGAAGCTCTGGCGCGAGCCGGCCGAGGGAGTGGAGCTCGTCACCGGCCGCCGCATCGTCTCGCTCGATCTCGCGGCGCAGAGCGCGATCGACGACGCCGGCGAGGAGTACTCCTGGGAAAAGCTGCTCCTCGCCACCGGCGCGCGCCCGCGCGAGATCCCCGGCGCCGAAGGCGTCATCTGGTACCGCACCCTCGACGACTACCGCCGCCTGAGGGAGACGGCTCCGGACGGCTCGCACGTCGCCGTGATCGGGGGCGGCTTCATCGGCTCGGAGATCGCCGCCGGGCTCGTCGGCAACGGCGTGCGCGTCACGATGCTCTTCCCGGAGCCGGGGATCGGCTTTCGCCTCTTTCCCACCGACCTCTCCGCGTCGGTCACCGACTACTACCGCGAGAAGGGAGTCGAGGTGCTCGCAGGCGAGATGGTCGCCTCGGCCTCGGGCGACCGGGTCGAGACCCAGTCGGGCCGGACAATCGAGGCCGACGCCGTCGTCGCCGGGCTCGGGGTCGTCCCGGACGTCGAGCTCGCCGAGGCTGCGGGCCTCGAGGTCGAAGACGGGATCGTCGTGGACGAGTACGGGCGCGTGCCGGGGCACGAGAACGTGTTCGCCGCCGGCGACGTCGCCCGCTTCCCGGTCAAGGCCCTCGGCACCTCGCTGCGGATCGAGCACGAGGATCACGCGAACAGTCACGGCAAGGCCGTCGGCGCGAACATGGCCGGCGCGGACACCCCCTACGACCACCTTCCCTTCTTCTACTCCGACCTGTTCGACCTCGGCTACGAGGCGGTCGGGCTCGTGGACTCGCGGCTCGAGGCGGTCGAGGACTGGCAGGAGCCGTACCGGAAGGGCGTCGTCACGTACGTCGAGAGCGGGAAGCCGCGCGGTGTCCTGCTCTGGAACGTGTGGGACAGGCTCGACGCGGCCCGCGACCTGATCCGGGCCGGAGAGGGAGCCCTTGCGGTCTAGCGCCCTCGCCCGCTCGCGCAAGCCGCGCCGCGGGACCGAGCTCGTGTGCGAGAAGGTCTTCCGGCCGCTCGCGCACCCGCTCGTGGTCGTGCTC
>JBJMKE010000033.1:0-19494 GCA_045806005.1 Gaiellaceae bacterium | reverse complement strand
GTGCTGCGCCTGATCATGGACTCGCTCCGCTACTGGGTGCTCGAGTGCCACGTCGACGGCTTCCGCTTCGACCTCGCGTCGGCGCTCGCGCGCGAGTTCTACGACGTCGACCGCCTCTCGGCCTTCTTCGACACCATCCACCAGGACCCGGTGCTGTCGCAGGTGAAGCTCATCGCCGAGCCGTGGGACGTCGGCCCCGGCGGCTACCAGGTCGGCAACTTTCCCGTGCTCTGGGCCGAGTGGAACGGGAAGTACCGCGACTCGGTGCGCGACTTCTGGCGCGGCCAGGGCAGCGTGGGCGAGTTCGCGGGGCGCTTCACCGGCTCCGCCGACCTGTACGAGGAGAACGGCCGCGACCCCTTCGCCTCGATCAACTTCGTCACCGCGCACGACGGCTTCACGCTGCGCGACCTCGTCTCGTACAACGACAAGCACAACGAGGCGAACGGCGAGGAGAACCGGGACGGCACCGACGACAACCGCTCCTGGAACCTCGGCGCCGAGGGGCCGACCGAGGACGAGGCGGTGCTTGCGCTGCGGGCCCGCCAGCAGCGGAACTTCCTCGCGACGCTGCTGTTGTCCCAGGGCGTCCCGATGCTGCTCGGGGGCGACGAGATCGGGCGCTCGCAGGGCGGCAACAACAACGCGTGGTGTCAGGACAACGAGATCTCGTGGTTCGACTGGTCGTCCGCAGACCGGGAGTTGCTCGAGTTCGCGCGCCGCGTGATCGCGCTCCGCAGAGAGCATCCCGTCTTCCGGCAGACGTCGTTCCTCACCGGGCAGGCGGGGGAGAGCGGGCTGCCGGACGCGTGGTGGTTCAGGGCGGACGGGCGGCGGATGACGCAACGCGACTGGACGAGCCCCGACACCCGGACGCTCGGCGTCTTCCTCAACGGCCGCGAGATCCGGGAGCGGACACAACACGGCGAGCCGATGTCCGGCGACTCGTTCCTGCTGGTCTTCAACGCGCACCACGAGCCCGTCGTCTTCACGCTCCCGACCCGGCGGTTCGGACCGCGCTGGCGGGTGGAGCTCGCGACGGGCGAGCCGCCCGGGGAGCAGCTCGGGGCCCGGGCACTCGTCGCGGTGCAGGAGCACTCGCTCCTGCTGCTGCGGCGTGTCTGACCTCCGCTGCACCTTCCGGGTCCAGCTGACACCCGAGCTCGACTTCCGCCGCGTCCGCGAGATCGTCCTCCCCTACGCGCGCGACCTCGGCGTCTCGCACCTGTACCTCTCACCCGTGCTGCAGGCGCGGCGCGGCTCGACGCACGGCTACGACGTCGTCGACCCGACCCGCGTCTCGTCCGAGCTCGGCGGCGAGGACGAGCTCCGCGCCCTCTGTGCCGCGACAAACGCGGCCGGGCTCGGGACGATCGTCGACGTCGTCCCCAACCACATGGCCGTCTCCGAGGAGGAGAACCGCTTCTGGCGCGACCCGGAGCTGCGCGCGCGCTTCTTCGACTGGGATCCGGCCGGCGGCTGGTACCGGCGCTTCTTCGACATCGGCGAGCTCGCCGGCGTCCGCGTCGAGGATCCGGAGGTCTTCGAGGAGACACACGCAAAGACGCTCGGGCTGGTCGGCGAGGGGCTGGTGGACGGCCTCCGCATCGACCATCCCGACGGCCTGGCGAACCCGCGCGAGTACCTCCAGCGGCTGCGCGACCGCGGCGTCGACCGGATCTGGGTCGAAAAGATCCTCGAGCGCGGCGAGACGCTGCGCGCCGACTGGCCCGTGGAAGGCACCACGGGCTACGAGATCGCGAACGACGTCACCGCGCTCTTCGTCGACCCGGCCGGCGAGGAGCCGCTGAGCGCGCTCTACGCGGAGCTGACGGGCGAGCGGCGACGCTTCGCCGAGGTCGCGTACGAGGCGAAGCTCGAGGTGACGCGATCGTCCTTCGAGCAGGAGTTCGAGCGGCTCCGTGCGCTCGTGCCGCTCGCCGGGCTCGAGGAGGCGGCGGCGGCGCTTCCGGTCTATCGCACGTACGTGGAGCGCGACCGCGTCGCCGAGGAGGACCGGCAGGCGTGCGCGGTCCTGCCCGCTGACCTGCGCCGCGTCGTCCTCGGCTTCGAGCACCCGGAGTTCGTCACGCGCTGGCAGCAGACGACGGGCGCCGTGATGGCCAAGGGCGTCGAGGACACGGCCTTCTACCGCTGGTTCCGGCTCACCGCGCTGAACGAGGTCGGCGGCGACCCGGACCGCTTCTCGCTCGCGCCGGAGGACTTCCACCGCACGGCGCTCGAGCGGCTCGAGCGGCATCCCCACGCGCTCCTCGCCTCGCAGACGCACGACACGAAGCGCGCCGGAGACGTGCGAGCCCGCATCGGCGCGCTTGCCGCGCTGCCCGAGGAATGGGCCGACCGCGTCCGCCGCTGGCACGAGCTCACCGGCGGGATGGACGACCCCAACGAGGAGTACCTCGTCTGGCAGACGCTCGTCGGCGCCTGGCCGATCGTGCCGGGCCGGCTCGAGCGCTACCTCGAGAAGGCCCTCCGCGAGGGGAAGCGGACGACGAGCTGGATCGAGCCGGACGAGGAACACGAGCGGCGGGCCCGGGAGTTCGTGCGCGACCTCTACTCGAACCACGAGTTCCTCGACGACTTCGAGCCGTTCGCGGCACGCGTGGCGCGGGCCGGGGAGCACGCGTCGCTCGGCGCCCTCCTCCTGCGCCTGACGAGCCCGGGCCTGCCCGACCTCTACCAGGGAGACGCGCTGGTCTCGCTCAACCTCGTCGATCCCGACAACCGGCGCCCGGTCGACTGGCCCGCCCACGCTTCCGCCCTGCGCGAGCGGGCACCGACGCGGCGGACCATGAAGGCGCACCTGATCAGGCGGGCCCTGCGCCTGCGCAGGGAACGGCCCGAGGCCTTCGCCGGTGCGTACGAGCCGCTCGACGTCGGGCCCGACCGCGCCGGCTTCGTGCGCGGAGGTGCGATTCGCGTGGTCGTCCCGCTCCGTTTCGGTGACCGCGCGGACGGCGGCGACCACGACCTCCTGCCGGAGTACGACCAGGAGCTGAGCGTCCTTGCCTGAGCTGCCGGTCGCCCGCGCCCACGGCGGCAACGTCGGCCCCGGGCACTCCAGCCCGACAGCCCGGCGCCTTACCCGCAGGGGATCCGGGAAGACGCCGGACCGGGCTGGCCGCGGCCCGCCGCAACAGACGGGCCGGGGAGGGGTTCGATGCAACGGGAATCGAACCAGCCGAACGTGAAAACCGCCTAAGAGCCGCTCAAAGCGTCTCGCCGGGCCGCGCTGCGCCGTTCAGGGAGAGCCGGAGGAGGGCTCCGCCTCCTTGCGCGTTCTCGGCCACGACGGTGCCGCCGTGCACCTCGGCGACCTCGCGCACGATCGCCAGTCCGAGGCCCGCGCCGGGCATCGAGCGCGCCGCGGCCGAGCGGTAGAAGCGGTCGAAGACGAGCGGCCGGTCCTCTTCGGCGAAGCCCGGCCCGTGATCGCGGACCTCGAGATCGCCTCCGCTGAGCGAGACTTCGACCGAGCCGCCGTCGCCGCTCCACTTGCCCGCGTTCTCGAGCAGGTTCCAGACCGCGCGCTCCATCCGGTCGGGGTAGCCGTCGACGACCGTCGGCTCGAGCGCGCCGGCCTCCCAGGTGACGGCCGGGAAGCGGCTGCGCGCGCGGTCGAGGGAGTCCTCCACGAGCTCGTCGAGCTGGAACGGCTCCTTCTCCGCCTGCGCGCCGGTGCGCGCGAGCTCGAGCAGCCCCCCGATGAGCCCGCGCATCTCCTGCGACTCGCGGTGGAGGTCGTCGAGCAGCCGGCGCCGCTGCTCCGGCGCGAGCTCGACGTTGCCGCGCAGGACGTCGATGTTCGTCTGCAGGCTCGTCAGGGGCGTGCGGAGCTCGTGCGACGCGTCGGCCACGAAGCGGCGCTGCGTCTCGAGCGACTCCTCCAACGCGGCGAGCATCGTGTTGAACGACGCGCCGAGCAGCGCCATCTCGTCGCTTCCTCCCGCGGGCACGCGCTCGCTCGGGTCGCCCGTCCCCGCGATGTGCTCCGCGGCCGCCGTCAGGCGGCGCACCGGCGCGAGAGCGGCGGTCGAGAGGAGCCGGGCCGCGGCGGCGGCGACGGCGATGCCGCCGAGCGAGACGAGGATGAGGACGAGTCGCAGCCGCTTGAGATCGTGGGTGATGTAGCCGATGTCGCGGGCGACCACGACCGCACCGCCCGTCGGCAGCGCGGGCGAGCCGGCGGCGACCGGTAGCACGCGCTCGCGCGCGTGGAGGACTACGTGGTGGCCGCTGTTCCTTTCGACCGCGTTCAGCGACGTGTTGCGGAAGAAACCTCGCTGCTGCCCCGCGGCGACGGCCCGGATCTTCGCGTCCACGGGCAGGAGATCGCTGTTCAGCGTGCGTTCGCCGTCGGGCAGGACCTTCGCGACGAAGTCCTGCTGGTTCGGGCTCAGGCCGCCCTCGTAGTTCGTGTCCGGGTTCAGCGCATGCTGGGTCAGCTCGCCGTCGACCTGCGAGTAGAGCTGGTGCCGCATCAGGAAGTAGGTCGCGGTCGAGGCGAGCACGACGACGACCGCGACCGTGCCGGCCGCGACCAGCGTCAGACGGCCCTTAAGGCTCATGGCTCGCGGAGCACATAGCCGGTTCCGCGGACGGTGTGGAGGAGGCGCGGCTCGTCTTCCGCCTCGGTCTTCCGCCGCAGGTAGCCGACGTAGACGTCGAGGGCGTTCGAGGAGTGGCTGAAGTCGTAGCCCCACACGCGTTCGTAGATGAGCGAGCGCGGCAGCACCTGGCGCGGGTTGCGCATGAACAGCTCGAGCAGGTGCGCCTCCGTCGTGGTCAGCTCGAAGCGTCGGCTTCCCCGGCGCGCGTCCATCGAGCCGAGGTCGAACGTCAGGTCGGCGAAGCGCAGGACCGCTCCAGGCTCCTCGGGCTTCGAGCGGCGCAGGAGCGCGCGTAGGCGCGCCAGGAGCTCGTCGAGGTCGTACGGCTTCGGCAGGTAGTCGTCGGCGCCGGCGTCGAGCCCCTCCACCCGGTCGCCGACGGCGTCGCGGGCCGTGAGCAGGAGGATCGGGACGCGGTTGCCCTGGCGGCGGAGGCGCCGCGTCACGTCGAGGCCGTCGAGGCCCGGCATCATCACGTCGAGCACGAGCGCGTCCGGCGTCCGCGAATCGACGGCCGTCAGCGCCGTGTCCCCGTCGGACGCGAGCGCGACCTCGTAGCCGTGCAGCTGCAGAGCGCGCTCGAGCGCCTCGCGCACCGCCCGGTCGTCGTCTGCCACGAGTACGAGCATTTCGACTCTAAGTTTGCCGCGAGACGTGAGAAGCCGCTAAGCGGCCGGGAGGTCCACGACGAACGCAGCGCCCTCGCCGGGCTCGGAGCGGACGGTCAGCGTGCCGCCCATGCGCGAGACGAGCTCGCGGGAGATGTAGAGCCCGAGGCCGCTGCCGCCGACGCCGCGGGTGAGCGCGGGATCGAGGCGGTAGAACTTCTCGAAGATCCGCTCCTGCTCGCCCGCGGGGATGCCGAGCCCGCCGTCCCGCACCGTCAGCGACGTGCGGCCGGCGCCCGCGGCCAGCTCCACCGTCACGTCGCCGCCGTCGGGCGAGTACTTGATCGCGTTGTCGAGCAGGTTGACGAGCACCTGGCGGAGCTTGTCCTCGTCGGCGAGCGCGACAGCCGTGCCGCCGTTCTGGTGGAGCCGCAGCTCGATCTGATCGGGCGCGCGCAGCCGCGTCGAGGCGAGCACGCTCTCGACGACCGGCCCCAGGTCGATCGCCGCGGTCGCCACGTCCACCCGCCCTTCCTCGATCTGGCCCGCGAGGAGGATCTGAGAGACGATCGCCGTCAGCCGCTCGGTCTCGCTCACGATCATGTCGAGGAACTGCTCCCGCTGCTCGACGGGGATCTCGATGTCCGTCCGCAGAAGCGTGCGGGCGGCGCCGTACACGGCGGCGAGCGGCGTGCGGAGCTCGTGCGACGCCGTGGCGACGAAGTCGCTCCGCGCCTGCTCGAGAGCGTGTTCGTCCGTCACGTTGCGCAGGGCGTACACGGTGCCCTCGTCGAAGGCGACGCCGGTGACAGCGACCCAGCGGTCGCCCGCGCCCGTCTCGATCGGAAGCGTCACCGGGCGCGCGCGCTCGGGGGTCTCGGCGTCGGCGAGCTCGGCGAGCTGCGTCAGCTCCTCCCACGCCGGCAGGACCTCGACCGGGCGCCGCCCCAGCGCGTCGGCCTCCCGCACGCCCGTGATTGCCGCGGCCGCCGCGTTCCAGAAGCGGACGCGTCCTTCGTCGTCGAGCAGGACGACCCCGTCGCCGACGTACGCCAGGGCGAGCGCGGCCTCCGCCCTGCGCTCGGCTTCCCGGTAGAGCCGGGCGTTCTCGACCGCGATCGCGGCGCGCGCGCTCAAGCGCTGGGCGAGCTCGAAGTCGTCGTCGTCGAAGGCACGCTGCTCGGCGACGAGGGTGAGCGCGCCGAGCGTGCGCTCGCCTGTCCAGAGGGGGAGCGTGATGGCGCTGCGGATCGAGATGTGCTCGAGCGCCTCCGCCGCGACCGGGTCCCGCTCCGCCGCCGCTGCGAGCAGCTCCTCCGGGACCTCGCGCAAGAACTCGGGCTCTCCCGTCCGGATCACCTTTGCGGTCAGGTCGACCTCGTCGTCGATCCGCACCACGCGCGAGCGCGAGCGCACCTCCTCGGCCCACCGCCTCCGCTCCGGGTCCTGGTGCGCGACCACGAGCTGCTCGATCTCGCCCGTCTCCTCGACGAGGACGTCGATCGCGCACCAGTCCGCGATCTGCGGCACGGCGAGCGACGCGAGCCGCTCGAGCGTCCGCTCGAGGTCGAGCGAGGACGTGAGCAAAGCAGTCGCCTCGTCGAGGAACGAGAGCCGCTCGCGCAGTGCCTGCTCGGCGACGACGAGATGAGCCCGCTCGAGGGCGAGCGCCACCTGGCGCGCGAGAGCGAGCTTGAGCGCGCGGCGCTCCGGTGGGAAGTCCTCGTCCGTCGCGAACGAGAAGACGAGCCCGCCGATCGGGCCGTGCTCGCCGACGAGAGGCAGGCAGGCGAGCGCGTGGCCCGGCTGCGACACGCCCGCGAGCGCCGGATAGCGCTTGTCGCGCTCGGCCTCGGAGCGGACGAAGACGCCCTCGCCGGTCCGCACCGCCTCCGACATCGGGTAGTCGCCTGCAAGCGGGAAGCGGCGGAACGGCTCGATGTACTTGCTGTCGTAGCCGCGCATCGCGATCACCTCGAGCCATTCGCCGTCCTCGCTCAGCATCGCGATCAGCCCGGCGCGGGCGTCGGCCGCGCGCAAACCTTCCACGAGCACGGCATCGAGCACCTCTTGCGGCGTCCTCGAAGACACGAGCGCGTCGGCCACCTGCTGCAGGCGGAGAGCCGTGTCGAGAGCCTTCGAGCTCGACGACGCCTCTTCCTCGGCGCGGGTGCGCGCGCCGAGCTCCCGGGCGAGCACCTCGCCCCCGAGAACGGCGGTGAGGAGGAAGACGGCGAGCGCGAGTACGCCGTCCCACTTGAGCGACCACATGTGGTACGGCGTGATGAAGAAGTAGTAGAACGGGACGGCCGAGATCGCCGCGGCCACCAGGCCGGGGCCGCGACCGCCGAGGGCCGCGGCGGCGATGACGACGAGGACGTAGAGGAGCGCCGGCACGACCTGGTGCGAGTTGCCGAGCGCGAGCAGGCTGACCGCGGCCGGGCCTCCCACGGCGACGAGGGCGGCGGCCACCTCACGGTTCGTCCGGCCGTGCAGCCGCTCAGGCTCTGCCACGAGCACGGCCGAGTCGGCGTGCTCGGTCACGGCTCGTCGGAGAGGTCGCGATTGAGCTGCTCTCGCTCTCCTCCGGCCACGCGCTCGAGCACATCGCGCACGGTTCCGGCGAGCTCGAGCGGGTCGAACGGCTTCACCACGTAGCCGACCGCACCGAGCTTCTGGGCGCGCCGGCGATCCTCTCGCGCGGCGCGCGCCGAGAGGAACACGACCGGGATGTCCCGCGTGGCCTCGTCGGCCCTGAGCTGCTGGGCGACGCGCCAGCCGTCGACGCCCGGCATCATCACGTCGAGGAGGACGAGCGATGGCTGCTTCCGGCGAATCTGCTCGAGAGCCTCGACGCCGTCCTGCGCCTCGGCGATCGCGATCCCGTCGCCCTCGAGGTTGACGCGGCAGATCGTGCGGATGGAGCGCTCGTCGTCGACGAGCAGGACGAGCGGCGCCGACCGCCGTCCTCCACCTGATCCGCCGCCGGGATCCGGCCTGTGCCGGACGCGGCTCCGCCAGCTGCCGCCGGCGAAATGCGCAGGCCGGTGCGCGCGTGAGACGCGGAGAGCCTGGGACCTGCTCGACTTCGTTCGCTGCACGACTCTCACTTGGCTCCCCCGACCGCGCTTCTGGACGAACGGAGTGTGCCCCAAAGTGCGCTTCTGCGCTAGGCGTCCCGGGTCTTTTCGTGCTCGCGGTTCCACTCCTCCGCGAGCTCGCGCAGGCCCGGCCCGGGCACGTGGAGCGCGTCACGCGCGTGCAGACGCATCCGGGCGGCGAAGTCGCGATCGCGGGCTCGGAGCAGCGACCGCAGGGCGTATTGCGTGCCGGTGGAGAGCGCGGCGACGCGGGCGCCGGCGGCGGAATGGTGCTTCTGCCAGTAGCGGTGCCGGCCGCGCCACATCTCGTTGATTCGCCGCTCGGGGATCCCGGCGCTGAACTGCGACTCGTGGTGGACGACGGTCACCTGCGGGAAGTACTGCGTCCGCCAGCCCGCCTCGCGCAGGCGGCGGCAGAGGTCCGTCTCCTCGCTGTAGATGAAGAACTCCTCGTCGAAGACTCCGACCTCGTCGAGTGCCTCCCGCCGGACGAGCAGCGCCGCGGCCATCGCCCAGTCGACGTCGCGCGTCTCGTTCCCGCCCGACTGGACGATCCCCGCGCGGCCGAGCGTGACCAGGCCGAGCGCCGCAGTCGCCGGCGAGGGGAAGCGCCACGCCGACGCCTGGGGGCGGCCGTCCGGATAGACGAGCCGCGGGGCGAGCGCGGCGACGCGCGGATTGGCGTCGAGGTGGGCGACCATGCGGTCGAAGCCCCAGTCGTCGCTCGTCGTGTCCTCGTTGAGGACGAAGACGTAGCGGCCGGTCGTGGCCCGGATCACGGTGTTGTGGTTCGCGCCGAAGCCCGCGCGGTGGCGCTGCTCGATCAGGCGCACGTCGGTGAAGCGCTCGCGGACGGCCGCCGCGGAGCCGTCCTCCGAGGCGTTGTCGAGCACGACGACCTCGACGCCCGTCCCCTGCAGCGACTCGAGGCAGGCGAGCAGGAGGTCGCGCGAGCTCGTGTTGACGAGCGAGACCGAGACGTCGGCCACTAGGCCGTCTGCGTGAGGCCTTCGGCCCAGGAGGGCGGCATGTTCCGCAGGACCTCGACGCTCTCGAAGCGGATCGGCTCGCGGACGCCGGCCTCGAGCGCCCAGCGGGCCATGCGGCGCAGGCCCTCCTCGAGCGGCACCGTCGGCTGCTCGCCGAAGACGCGGTGCAGCTTCGCGTGGTCCGAGAAGGCGTGCACGACTTCCTTCCGGGCGGGAAGGAACTTGATCTCCGGCTCGGCCACCTCGAAGGCGCGCGCGACGGCCTGGGCGAGGTCGAGCACGGTGTGGGGCGTCTCCGCGCCGACGTTGAAGACCTCGTTCGCCGCCGCGGGAACGTCGATCGAGCGCGCGATCACCGGCGCGACGTCGTCGATGTGCGTGAACGCTCTCGTCTGCAGGCCGTCGCCGAAGACGGTCATCGGCCTGTCGCTCATCACCTGGTTCATGAAGATCCCGATCACGTTCCGGTACGGGTCGGCGAGGTTCTGCAGCTCCCCATACACGTTGTGCGGGCGGAAGACCGTGTAGTCGAGGCCGAACATGCGTTGCGCGGCGGCCAGGTCGAGCTCGACGGCGTACTTCCCGATCCCGTACGGGTCCTCGGGCTCCGGGACGACGTCCTCCGACATCGGCGTCTGGGCCGGGCCGTAGACGGCGATCGAGCTGGCGAAGACGAAGCGCTCGACCGTCCCGGCGCGCACGGAGGCGTTGACGACGTTGACCGAGCCGAGGACGTTGTTCGTGTAGTTGAAGCGGCGGATGAAGTGCGAGAGCCCCTCGGCCGCGTAGGCCGCGAGGTGGAAGACGTGCGAGAACTCATGCGTGCGGAACAGCTCGTCGACGAGCTCCGGGTCGGTGACCGAGCCGTCGGCGAAGGCCGCGCCAGCCGGGACGTTAGCCTCGAACCCGCCGCTGAGGTCGTCGAGGACGACGACGTCGTGGCCTGAGTCGAGGAGGTGGCGGGCGACGTGCGCCCCGATGAAGCCGGCTCCGCCGGTGACGAGAACCGCCATCGCGGGCTGAGGCTAGCAATACCCTCGTAGCGGATCGCTACCGGGTCAGCGTGACCTTGTGCAGCCCGGCGGGCCGATCCAGGTCGAGACCGCGGAGGCTCGCCAGCCGCATCGCCGTCACCTGGCCGGGCACGACGGCCGTGAGGGGGCTCAGCCACTCGGGCACCCCGGGTGCGAGCTCGAGCCTCGTCTGGGCGCGGCGCAGCACCGCGCGCACGTCCGAGACGGCCAGGAGGCGGGCGCCCCGGTCCCGCAGCGGAGACACGATCTCCTCGACGCTCGGGCGCGCCGGCCCGCTCGGCGCCACGACCACGACGGGCCAGCCGGGCTGGATCGCCGCAATCGGGCCGTGCATCAGGTCGGCCGGGGAGTACGCCTCGGTGATCAGCCCGGACAGCTCGCGGATCTTGAGCGCGATCTCGTAGCCGGTGCCGTAGTTGACGCCTCGCGCCACGACCGTCAGCCCGACGGCGTCCCGGTACTCCTCGAGCGGCGGCGGTTCGCCGAGCGAGAGCTCGATCTGCGCCGCTAGCGCCTCGGGCATCCGCGCGAGCTCCTCTCGCGCCGTCGCGTCGTCCCCTGCCTCCGCGAAGAGGAGCGCGACGACGCCGAGCGAGTTGACGTAGGTCTTCGTGGCGGCGACCGCGTGCTCGCGCCCCGCCTCGAGGGGGAGCACGGCCTCGGCCGCTCGCGCCAGCGGAGAGTCGACGTCGTTCGTGATCGCGAGCGTCGGCCGCCCTTGGTCCCGCGCCTCCGCGAGCACGGCGACGACGTCCGGCGACGCGCCCGACTGCGAGATCCCGATCACGAGGCCGCCGTCGAGTCGCGGCGGCTGGCCGTAGATCGTGTACAGCGACGGCGTGGCGAACATCACCGGCACGCGGTGCGCGCGCCCGAGGAGGTACTGCGCGTAGCGCGCCACGTTCCCGGAGCTGCCGCGCGACGCGATCAGGACGTAGCGGATGTCGCGCCGGCGGAAGAGGCCGGCCGCGTGACGTGCAGCGTCCGCCTGGCGGTCGAGCAGGCGCCGCAGCGCCTCCGGCTGCTCGCGCAGCTCAGTCGCGAGCCACGACATCGCCCTGGCCGGCGCAGAGGACAGTCTGGATCTCGAGCCGGTCGTCGAGAACGACCACGTCCGCGGGCGCACCCGGTTCGAGCACCCCGACGTCCTCGCGCCCGAGGAACCGCGCCGGCACCTCGGTCGCCGCGCCCACGGCGTCCTCGAACCGGACGCCGAGCGCATGGAGGTTCCGCACCGCGTCGATCATCGTGAGCACGGTGCCCGCGAGCGTCCCGTCGCCTCGCATCGGCGCGGCGCCGTCCTCGACCGCCACCTCGACGTCGCCGAGCTGGAAGGTGCCGCCGTTGCCGCCGGCCCCGGCGCCGGACATCGCGTCCGTGATCAGGGCGACCCGGCCGGCGGCGCACGACCAGACCAGCCGCACCGTCTCCTCGGCGAGGTGGTGGCCGTCCACGATCATCTTCACGACGACGTCGGGCCGGGTCAGCGCCGCTCCCGCCACGCCCGGGTCCCGGGAGCGGAACGGTCGCATCGCGTTGAAGACGTGGGTCAGGCCCGAGATGCCCAGGTCGAACCCGACGTTGGCCTCGGCCGCGGTCGCGTTCGTGTGGCCGGCCGAGACGACGACGCCGCGCTCGCGCAGCCGCTCGACGAGGAGGCCTGCCCCGGCCAGCTCCGGCGCCAGCGTCATCTCCGTCACTCCGCCGGCGTCGAGCAGGCGGTCGAGGAGCGCGACGTCGGGGGCGCGGAGATGCTCGAGCGGGTGCGTGCCCGGCCGGTCGGGCGAGAGGAACGGCCCCTCGAGATGGGCGCCGAGGACACGCGGCCCCGGCCCTCCCTGGGGCAGCGCGCGCACCGCTTCCTCCGTCACCGACTCGGCCGAGGTGATGAAGGTCGGCTGGTACGCGGTCACGCCCGAGACCAGGAGCGCCTCACCCGCACGGTCGTAGTCCTCGGTCGAGGCGGAGAGGAAGTCGACGCCGCCGTAGCCGTTCACCTGCAGATCGACGAAGCCGGGGACGGCGACGCGGCCGCGCGGGCCGCCGGCGAGGCCGACCGCCACGACGCGCCCGTCCTCGACGTCGACGTCGCCCGCGACGAGCTCGCCGCGCACGAGCGCCGCCTCCACCCCAAGCCTCATTGCTGGGCCGCCTTCCGCACCGAGCCCTCGGACGCCTCGAGACGCGAGCGCGCGGCAGCGGCGTCGACGCCGGCCAGGAGCGAGACGAGCGCGACCCGCGCGTCGCCGGCGGCGGCCGCCAGGGCTTCGTCCACCCGCTCCTCGGAGGCGCCGCTCGCGAGCACGACGTTGCGGCGGGCGCGCTCGCGAAGCTTCTCGTTCCCAGGTGCGACGGCGACCATCAGACCGCCGTAGGTGCGGCCGAGCCGGATCATCGCCACCGTCGAGATCGTGTTGAGCACGAGCTTCTGGGCGGTGCCGGCCTTGAGGCGCGTCGAGCCGGCGATCACCTCCGGACCGACCACGGCCGCCACCTCGTGCTCGGCGAGAGCCGCTGCGGCGGTGCCACGAACGCTCGCGACGGCGACCCGAAGCGCGCCCGCCTGGCGGGCTGCCACGAGCGCGGCGAGAACGAACGGCGTCCTCCCGCTCGCGCTGACGGCGACGACGCAGTCCTCGGGCCGGAGGGCTAGCCCGAGCAGCGCGTTCGTCGCCGCAGCGCGATCGTCCTCGGCCGCGTCCTGCTCGGTGACGACGGCGAGGACCTCGCCGGACGGCGAGCCGAAGGTGGAGCCGCACTCGGCCGCGTCGAGCGCCGCGAGGGCTCCCGACGTGCCGGCGCCGGCGTAGATGAGCCGGCCGCCCTGGCGGAGCCGCTCCACGATTGCGTCGATCGCGGCCGCGACCTCGTCGCCCGCCTCCGCGACCGCGGCCGGAACCCGTGCGTCCTCTTCGTTGAGGACCCGCACGATGTCGCGCGTCGAGCGCAGGTCGAGGTCCGCGAGATCCGGCCGGGCCGCCTCGGTGACGGCGACCCCGGGGCCTCCGGCCAGCGCCGCGCTCACCGCCTCCCAGACGAGGGGCGAGTCGGGCGTCGCGAGATGCGTCATGTGCCGGCACGCCTCGTAGCCCCACGTCCAGAGGTCGGCGACGCCCTCCTCGCGCGCGGCGGCGATCGCCGCCTCGAGGTCCGGGACGTCGGCGCGGTCGAGGCCGAAGCTCGGCACCCAGAGCTGCGCGCCGACCCCGTGGCGCTCGGCGGTCTCGCGCAGGAGACGCGCGAAGCGGCGCACGAACGAGCCTGCCGCCTCGTCCCAGTGCTTCCAGTACGGGTCGGTGACGAGCGTCGACAGGCCCGGCACGGCCGCGACCTCGTCCCAGTCGGCGAGACCCTGCGTCCCCTCGGTCGCCGGCAGGAGGCAGATCGCGTTCGAGCCGCCGCGGGTGGCGACGTGCGGGACGAGCTCGCGCAGGAACTCGACGACCGACGCCTCACGGAAGCGCTTCACCTCGGGCGTGAGCTCGGCGGGGACCGGCCCGCCGAACCGCTCGGCGCAGTGGTCGCAGCGGCACGTCCAGCGTTCCGGGTCGTCCACGCCGACGTGGGCAGGGACGACCCAGGCGGGCTCGTCCCAGAAGACGGAGTCGACCCCGCACTCGAGCACCCAGTCGGCCCACTCCTTGCAGAAGTCGCGGTAGGCCGGGCTGTTGAGGCAGGCCGCGGCGACCCGGCGCCCGTCGTCGAGCACCTGGCACTCGTCGGGATGGAAGGCGACCCAGCGGCTCTCGGCCTCGCCGCCGAAGGTGCGGCCGAGCCCCCACGGGCTCGCCTGGACGAAGAGCCCCTCGGCGTGCGACGCGGCGACAATCTCGGCCATCGTGTCGCGGTAGTAGGCGAAGTCGTTCTCGGAGAACGTGTGGAGCACGCCCGTGTAGCCGCGGGCCGCGAGATCGGCCATGTCGCGCCGCACGTGGCGCGGGATCCTGACGCCGAAGTACGAGCAGCCCGCCCGCTGCACCGGATTGGTCATGACCACATCATCCCCTGACCGCCCCCGCGGTCAACCCGAACGCGATGCGGCGCTGGACGAGGAGGAAGAAGATCACCACGGGGATCGCGATCAGCGTCGAGGCCGCCATGATCGCGCCCCAGTCGACGAAGCGATTTCCTCCGTAGAGGTACGAGAGCCAGACGGTGATCGTCTGCGTCCGCCCGTCGTGGAGCAGGGTGCTCGCGAAGATGTACTCGTTCCAGCTCGTGATGAACGCGAAGACCGAGGTCGCCACGAGCCCGGGAGCGACGAGCGGCAGCAGGATCCGGACGAACGCGCCGAGGCGCGTCGAGCCGTCCACCATCGCCGCCTCCTCGAGCTCCTTCGGGATGCCGAGGAGGAAGCCGCGCAGCGTCCAGACGCAGAAGGGCAGGGCGAAGGTGAGGTAGACGAGGATGACGCCGGTGAGCTTGTTCACCTGACCGTACTTCGCGAGCACGACGTAGAGCGGGATGATGAGGCCCGCCGGGGGCAGCATCTGGATCCCGATCACGAGCACGATGAACAGCTTGCGCCCGCTGAAGCGGTACTTCGCGAGCGCGATCGCGGCGAAGAACGAGAGGGCGAGCGCGATCGCGACGACGGCGACCACGACGATGACGCTGTTCTTCACGTCGGTCCAAAAATACGGCCGGTTGATCGCGGCCTGGAAGTGGTGCAGCGTCGGGTTGCCCGGGAACCAGGTCGGCGTGAAGCTGTAGATCTTGTCGTTGGTCTTGAGCGCGGTCGAGATCATCCAGAAGACGGGGAAGACCATCACGACGAACAGCAGGAGCCCGACGACGTTCCAGCCGAGGCGCGCGGCGCGGCGGCGGCTCATGTCTCCTCACCTACCCGCAGCATCCGCCGCACGTAGACGACGCTCAACGCCGCCACGATCGCCAGCATGAGGATCGAGATGGCGGCGCCGGTCCCGAACTCCGTCTTGGTGTAGCCCTCGATGTACAGGTACGTGCTCATCAGGTAATTGTCCGGAGTCTGGTGGCCGGAGCCGATCAGCAGGTACGGCTGGGTGAAGGCGCCGAAGTCCCAGATGATCGACAGGCTCGTGAGGATCAGCAGGACGGGCATCAGCACCGGCAGCGTCACGTCCTTGAAGATCCGCCAGGCGCGCGCGCCGTCGATCTGGGCCGCCTCGAGAAGCTCGTGCGGCACCTGGGAGAGTGCCGCGTAGACGGTGATCGCGACGAAGGGGATCGCGCCCCAGACGATCAGCGAGGTCACCATCGAGTATTGCGAGAACGTCGTCTCGTACCAGTTGTGCTGGAAGAAGTCGCCGACGTGCAGGACGTCCGTGAGGAAGTAGTTGAGGACCCCGTTCTCGCTGTTCGTCATCCAGCTCCACACCTGGACGGCGACGACGGGCGGCATCGCCCAGACGAGGACGAGCCCGGCGGTGAGCAGGAGCCGCACCCAGGTCGCCACACGAACGAGAAGCAGCGCGACGAGCGTCCCGAGCACGATCGTCAGGCCCACGTTCACGGCGGTGAAGACGACCGTCCGCAGCAGCGTGTGCCAGAAGACCGGGTCGTGGAGGATGCCGCGGAAGTTGTCGAGCCCCACGTACGTGCCGTGGTGCGCGATGAGCGAGAAGAGGTCGTACTTCTGGAACGAGAGCCGGACTAGGTAGTAGATCGGGTAGCCGAGGATCGCCGCCAGCACCGCGAGCGTCGGCACGATCAGCAGGTACGGGACCGTGCCGCCCGCGACGCGGCTGCGGGTGAGGCGCCGCCGCCGCGACCCGGAGGTCGCGGCGGCGGCGGTGAGCACAGGCTCGCTCCCGCTCAGGAGAGGCCTATTTCCCGTTGAGGGTTTGAGCGATGTTGGCGCTCGCGACGCTCGCAGCCTGCTTCACCGAGAGGCGCCCGGTGAGCATCTGAGCGAGCATCGTCTTCAGGATGTTGCCGTTCTCGACGTCGACCCAGTGCTTCGCCTGCGGCACGAACCAGCTCCGCGTGGCGGCACGTTCGTTGACGCTCTTGCCGAGCAGGTTGGTCGCATTCGGGATGTTCCCCTTCACCTCGAGCGCCTTCTCGCTCGCGTTGCTCGTGAAGTAGGTCAGCCACTGCGTCGCCTGCGACTTCGAGTTGCTCTGCGTCGGAACCGCGAGGGTCGAGCCGCCCAGGAAGCCGGGGATGACCTTGCCGGCGACGTGGCTCGGCATCACGAACTGCTTCGTGGCCTTCGCGTACTTCTTCCCGGTGCAGCACGTGTACCAGGCCGGCCCGTAGTTCGAGGCCGTGCGCCCCTGCGAGAACACCGTGTAGGGGAAGGGAGCCGATCCGTCCAGCGTCGCCGACGACCTCGGCTGCGTCGCCTTGAAGAACGCCTTGAACCTGGTCAGGCCCGCGAGCGACTTCTTCGAGTTCAGCGTGCCGTGCCACTTCCCGTTCGAGAACTTGGCGATCGAGCCGCCGTAGTCGGCGACGAAGCTGAGGGCCGTATACCAGTCCTCGCCGCCGACGTACATCGGGGCGAAGCCCTTCACGTGCCTCTGCATCTTGCCGACCTTGACGAGCTGGGCCTGGAACTGCGCCATGCTCCTCGGCGGCTTCTTGAACCCGGCCTTCGCGAACAGGTCGCTCCGGTACGTGATCACGCGCGAGCCGGCGTAGTAGGGGATGCCGTACAGCTTGCCCTGGTAGGTGCCCCAGGCCCGCATGCCGGTGAGCCACTGCTTGGAGTTGTCGAACTTGCCCGCCGCTCCGGTGAGATTCGTGAACGCCCCGGCAGCCATGTACTTCGTCATCTCGGTGTTGCCCATCTCGATGACGTCCGGCGTGTCGTTGCCGGCGATCGTCGCGTCGAACTTCTGCAGATGGTCGCCCCACTGCTGGTACTGGACATTCACGTTCCAGCCGGGGTTGGCCTTCTCGAACGCGTTGTTGGCGGACGCGACGATGTCCGGCCAGCCGTTCTGGGCATCCACCTGGAGCCAGACCGTGAGTGTGTGTGCGGTCGTCCGCTGACCGCTCGCTGCGGCCGTCGCGACGACGACCGAGAGCGCGATCGCGGCGGCGACCACCGCTAGAACCCGGTATCTCATGTCAAGTCTCCCTCGAGACGACGACGCGCGAGCCGGGCGTTGGGTTGCCTGTGGCCGAAAGACGGAAAGCGCCCCGCGGTGCGTCGAGTGGTCTATACCAATCGGCCACGGGCGGAATCTCCCATACCGGACCACTCTTGTCAAGGTCCGGTGACCGGCGGAATTACGACGGAGTGAGTTCCGAGACGATCTGGTAGCGGTCGCCGCGGTAGATCGAGTGGACGAACTCGAGGGTCCGTCCGGCGGCGTCGCGGCTCGTGCGCTCGAAGAGGAAGGCGGGCGAATGAAGCGGGACTCCCAGCGCCGCGGACTCGTCCTCGTTGGTCACGGTCGGCTCGATCGTCTGCGTCGCCGTGGCGATCTCGATCCCGTACCGCGCACGCAGGAGTTCGTAGAAGGAGCCCTCGAGGTCAGGGGGCTTGAGGCCGGGGACGACGCCTGCGGGAACGTGCAGCGTCTCGATAGCCATCGAGACGCCGTCGGCCAGGCGAAGCCGCCTGACGACCATGATTTCCTCTCCAGGAGAGACATTGAGAAAGCGACCGAGCCTGGCGCCCGCGAGCTGGACCTTGAGCGCGAGCGTCTGGCTGCTCGGCGTCATCCCGCGTCGGCGCATGTCCTCGCTGAAGGAGGTCATCGTGAGCTCCTGCGAGATCTTGGGCTGCTGGACGTACGTGCCGCTGCCGCGCCGCCGCACGAGATAACCCTCGCGCGCCAGGTCGTCGAGCGCGGCGCGGACGGTCAGGCGCGAGACGCCGAGGTCCGCGCTGAGCTGCCGTTCGGAGGGGATCGCGGTGCCGACGCCGAGCTGTCGGATGAGCTCGAGCACCTGCTGCCGCGCCGCGCTCTGCTTGGTCATCTTGCCCTGCGTGTCGATCGCCGGCATGGGTGACGACTATAGAGCCAGAACCCGAAGTGGTCAATGCCATTGCTTTCCGGCCGGAGATGCGGTATAGACTCCTCGATCGTTTGAGTGGCCGAGATCGTCCTCGACAACATCAGCAAGGTCTTCGCCGGCGGAGTGGTTGCAGTCGACGACGTCTCGCTGACCATCGGCAGCGGCGAGTTCCTCGTCCTCGTCGGGCCGTCGGGCTGCGGCAAGTCGACCCTGCTGCGGATGATCGCCGGCCTCGAGGAGGCGACCGGCGGAACGATCTCGATCGGGGACCGCAACGTGACAGAGCTGCCGCCGCGCTCCCGCGACGTGGCGATGGTCTTCCAGAGCTACGCGCTCTACCCGCACATGACGGTGCGCCAGAACCTCGGCTACGGCCTCAAGGTGCGCAAGACGCCGAAGCGCGAGATCGCCGAGCGGGTCGCGCGGGCCGCCGAGCTGCTCGGCCTCGACCAGTTGCTCGACCGCCGCCCCGCCGCGCTCTCGGGCGGCCAGCGGCAGCGGGTGGCGATGGGACGCGCGATCGTCCGCGAGCCGCAGGCCTTCCTGATGGACGAGCCGCTCTCGAACCTCGACGCGAAGCTTCGCGTCAGCATGCGCGCCCAGCTCTCCGCCCTCCATGCGCGGCTGGCGACCACGACGATCTACGTCACGCACGACCAGATCGAGGCGATGACCCTCGGGCAGCGCGTGGCGGTGATGCGCGAAGGGCGGATCCAGCAGGTGGACACCCCGCAGGAGCTCTACCAGAGGCCGGCCAACCTCTTCGTGGCGGCCTTCATCGGCTCGCCGGCGATGAACCTGGTCGAGGCCGAGGTCGGCGGCGGCGAGCTCCGCTTCGGCGGCTATGCGATCCCACTGCCCCGGTCCGGCGCTCCGGCCGGCGGCCGCGTCATCGCGGGCCTCCGCCCCGAGGCGTTCGAGGACGCCGCGTTCGCCGACCCGTCGCTGCCGCGGCTCGACGTGCAGGTCGAGGTCGTCGAGGAGCTGGGCGCCGACACGCACGTCCTGTTCGCCGTCGACGCTCCGCGCGTCGACGTCAGCGAGGTGCGCGAGGCGGCCGGCGACGAGGAGGCGCTCGTGGCCCTGGAGGGCTCGGTCTTCACGGCCCGCGTCGACCCGGGGACGGCCGCCCGGCCGGGCTCACCGCTGCGGCTGGCCGTCGACCCGACGCGTCT
>JBJMKE010000032.1:0-25061 GCA_045806005.1 Gaiellaceae bacterium | reverse complement strand
GTCGTCGAGGAGGAACTTCTGAGCGCGCGGGTGCAGCTTGATCCCGCGCGCGCCGAGGTCGAGGCAGCGGCGCGCCTCCTCGATCGGGCCCTCGTTCAGCGCGAGCCTCACGAACGGGATCAGGCGTCCGTCCGACCGCGCGGCGAACTCGAGAGTCCGGTCGTTGCCGGAGCGGAAGCCGGGATGCCGGTCGGGCTCGTCGAGGCAGAACATGAAGGCACGCGAGATGCCGTAGCGGTCCATTACGCCGATGAGCTCCTCGTAGCGCCCGAGCATCCCGTCGATGTCCGTGCCGAGGTGCGTGTGGGCGTCGAAGAGGTCGAGATCGGCGGGCAGGTCCTCGCGCAGTCGCTCGTCCCACGACGTCGCGACCTGCCGGGCCCGCTCGAGCGCCTCCACGAATCTGAATCTAGCCGCATGTGCACCGACTCCGTGCCGACTCTGCAAAGGACACTGTCGCGCCCGAGCGGCGGGCGGTAGCAAGGGAGCGTCAACCCGTCCCCTGGATCGGAGGCTCCATGAAGCGCATCCACCTGCTCGTCCTGCTCTCGGCACTCGCCCTTCCCCTCTCCGCCGCGTCCGCGCACGGCAGCGGCTCCGGCAGCGTCGTCGTCGCCGAGCTCTATGCCGCCGGCGGCAACAGCGGCGCCGCCTACGCGAACGACTACGTCGAGCTGTTCAACCGCGGCGCGGGCTCGGTCGCGATCGACGGCTGGACGCTCCAGTACACGTCCGCCGGCGGCACGACCTGGCAGTCGACCGCGCTCGCCGGGACGATCCCGGCGGGAGGCAGGTTCCTCGTCCAGCTCGCTTCGGGCGGGACGAACGGCGCCGCCCTGCCGACGCCCGACGCGACCGGCACCTCGAACCTCGCCGTCACCGGCGGCAAGGTCGCGGTGGTCGACGACGCGACCGCCCTCTCGTGCGGCGGCTCCGCGGGCAGCTGCTCGGCAGTCGGGTCGGTCGAGGATCTCGTCGGCTACGGCGCCGCGGGCGACTACGAGGGAAGCGGCGCGGCCCCGACGCCGAGCGCGACGACCGCGCTCGCGCGCGCGGGCAGCGGTTGCACCGACACCGACGACAACGCGGCCGACTTCGCGACCGCCCCGCCGGCCCCGCAGAACTCTGCCTCGCCGGCGGGCGCCTGCTCGGAGCCGCCGCCTCCTCCGAACGGCGCGAGTGCGTCCGCAGGAGTCGACGTCGACGTACAGCCCCTGCTCTCGATCGCTCTCGACCATCCGACCCTCAGCTTCCCGGCAGCCGTGCCGGGCACGACGCCCGCGCCGCTCCCCGAGCACGTCACGGTGACGAGCAACGACCCGAGCGGCTACACGCTGAGCGTGCACCGGACTGCGTTCACGCCGCACGACCTGCCGCTCGGCATCGGAGTCGACAGCGGTGGTCTCGTGTCGGTACCGATCGCGCCGGCATCCGATCTGCTGCTCGCCACCGCGAGCGGCCCGAGTGGGGACGGCGGAGACGCCGTGGCGACGAGCGTCGGCTTCGTCTCGCCGCTGCCGGTCGTCCCTGCCGGGCACTACACCGCGACGCTGACGTTCACGGTGATCGGCCGGTGAGACGCGCCCTCGCGGCGGCGGCCGTCGGTGCGGTCGCGGCATCCCTCCCGGGAGCCGCGACCGGCCGCGGCATCGGGCTCAGCGCGAGCCCGCTGCGCCTGACGCTCCGCGGCTCGTCCTCGGCTGCGGTCACGGTGCGGAACCCCGGCCGCCGGGCGTTGCTCGTGGACGTCTCTCGGGCCGGATTCGCGCGCACGCTGCACGGGAGGCCTCGGGTGCGGCCGGCCCGCGGGGCCGTCGCCTGGCTGCGAGTGCGCCCGCGGCGCGTCCGCGTCGCGCCGGGCGGGAAGGCCGTCCTGCGCGTGAGATCCGCGCCGCCGCGCCGGGCCGAGCCCGGAGACCACCCGGCGCTCGTGCTCCTGACGACCCGGCCGCTCGGCGCGCGCCGCGTCCGCGTGCGCCTGCGGGTCGGCGTCATCGTCGACCTGCGGGTCCCCGGCCGGGTCGTGCGGCGGCTCGACGCCCGCGCGCTCACCGTCCGTCGTCGTCCCCGGATCCGGCTGCTCGAGCTCCTCCTGGTCAACCGCGGCAACGTGACCGAGCGATTCGGGGCAGACGGCCTGCGACTCGTGCTCAGCCGCAACGGGCGGCCGCTCGCGACGCTGCGCCCGCGGCGAGGCGAGCTCCTCCCGCGCAGCCGCGGGCTCGCGGAGTTCGTCTACCGCGGGTCGGCGCGAGGCAGGGTCGTCGCACGGGTGGCGCTGCGCCCGTCCGTGCGCGGCCGGCGGCGTGCGTTCCACCTGCGGCTGTGAGAGGACGGCGTAGGAGGCCTAGGCGAAACAGTGGCTGTGCCGCAGGGCCGCGCTGAGCGCCGCGACTCCTCGCTTTGCTCGTCGGCCGGCTGCGCCGGCTCTGCGTCCTCGGTCGCGCCCGTAGCCTCCGGCTACGAACGCTTCCTGCGTCCTTGCCTCGCGACGCCCATCGCACCCCTGCGACGAGCACCGTTCCGCCAAGACCTCCTAGGCGAGGATCCGCCGCAGGAACTCCGGCTCGGGCACGGCCCCGTCCCAGCGCGGCTCGCCGTCGACGACGATGCGCGGCACGGCCCACACGCCGAGCTCTTGCGCGAGCTGCGGGAACTCGTTCGCCTCGATGGCAGTCGCCGTCACCCGCTCGGAGGCGAGGGCGAAGCGGTACGCCAGCAGCACGGCCGGCGGGCAATGGGGTCAGGTCGGCGTGACGAAGACGTCGAGCGCGAGCTCCCGCTCCAGCCCCTCGAGCGCCGCGCGCGACTCCGGGCGGAGCGACGGCTCCTCTCGCCCCGCCTCCACGATCGCGCCGACGATGGAGCCGAGCTCGTAGCCCCACGGCAGCCCGTCGTAGCGAAGGCCCGCATCTCGGCCCTCCGGCCGGATCGAGACGGCGGGGAAGCGCGGGAAGCCCTCCGGCTCGTCCTCCACCCGGCAGCCGACGCGGTCGCCGAGCCCTGCGAGCTCCTCGCAGACGCGCACCATCTCCTTGCCGAAGTCGACGTCCTGGGCGCCGGCGAGCGGCGTCGCCTCGGGGCCGACCGCGACGAGCAGCTCGACCGGCCGCGCGAGCTCCCCGAACCACTCGCGAACCTTCTCCTCCTCCTCGGCGCGCAGCAGCGCCACGGCCTACGCCCGGCCGTACAGCTCGTCGATCGCCTGCTCGAGCTCGTCGAGCCGGGCCGCCCCGAAGGCGCGAACCGTGCCGTCGGAATCGACGACGACGTTCGTCGGCACCCCGCGCACGCCGAGCTTCCCCGCGAGCACGGCGTCGGGGTCGAGCAGGATCGGCCCCTTGATGCCCCACATCTCGCAGAAGCGCTCCACCTCCGGGCGAGGCTCGGTCCCCTCCCAGATGTCGACGAGCACGACCTCGAGGCCCGACCGGGCCCCCTCACGAACGCGCAGCTCTTCGAGGAACGGCGCCTCCGCGTTGCACGGGCCTCACCAGGAGGCGAAGAAGTTGAGGATGTATTTCTTCTCCGCCCAGTCGCGATTCGTGCGCCGCTCGCCGGTCCAGTAGTCCTCGAGCGCGAAGTTCGGCAGCTGGTCGCCGAGCCATGGGCTCGCCGCCTCCTCTACCGGCACCGGCGGGCGCGCAGCGAGCAGGTCCTCGACGATCGACAGCGTCTGGCTCCCTGCGTTGGCGACCAGGATGCGGCCGTCGTGCCGGTCGACCGCGACCCCGCCGGGGCCGTGCCCGACGGGGATCTGCGACCACTCGACGCCGTCGGCGACGCCGAGCACGCTGAGCGAGCCGGCGCCGCGGTTCGTCACGTACACGCGGTCGCGGGCAGGCGCGACCGTGAGCCCGACCGGAGCCTGGCCCGTGCGGATCTCCTCGACCACCTCGATCCGGTCGAGGTCGACGCGGGACACCGTCCCGGCGATCGAGTTGACGATGAACGCCTCGCCGCGCTCGGGGACGATCCCGATCGCGCAGGTGCCGGTGCCGAGCTCGAGGCGGCCGACCTCCTCGAAGGAGTCGGCGTCGTAGAAGTTTGCGGAGGCCGCGACGAAGTTGACGCAGATCGCGAGGCGGCGGGTCGGGTCGACCCCGATCGCGCCGGCGCCGGGCTCCGCGTCCACGGTCGCCACCGTCTCGAGCGTGTCGAGGTCGATCACGCTCATCGTCGAGCCGAGCGAGTTGCCCACGTAGAGGCGGCGGAACTCGGGCACGTGCGTCAGCCCGGACGGATAGCCGCCGACTGCCACCGTCGTCTCGACCTCGAGCGTCGCCGAGTCGATGATCGTGACCTGGTCCGAGTGCGCGTCGGCGCTGAAGACGCGGCCCGTCTCCTCGTCGAGGCCTATGTCGATCGGCTCGGCGCCGGTCGGGATCTCGGTCACGACCTCGTGCGTCTCGAGGTCGACGACCGACACGAAGTCGCTGCGCGAGCACGCGACGAACGCGCGCCGCCGCGCGACGTCGACGGCGATTCCCTCCGGGTCGAGGCCGACCGGGATCTCGGCGATCCGGCGCCACGGCGAGCGCGAGTCGACCCGGCATGCGGCGCCGATAGGGAAGGCCGGGTCGTCTCTCTCGTCGGTGACCGCCATCTCTCGCGCGAGTATTCCTGGTCCGCTCGGAGGACGATGGAGAACCGGCGCGTAATCGCGGGCCGGGGACCCGGCGAACGTTGCCGGTTACATCGCTAGGATCGGACGGGCTTTGGCGGACGCGGTTCTCATCTACGGCGACTCCTTCCGGTCGGCCGACATGCGGCACGCCGTGCCGCTCGGGGTGCCCGACCCGTTCCTCTACGCCGAGGAGAACGGCACGCGCCACGTCTTCGCGAGCTCGATGGAGGCCGCCCGTCTGCAGGAGCTCGGGCTCTTCGACGTCCACGTGCACGAGGAGTTCGGCGCGGACGAGCTGATCGAGTCCGGGATCGACCGCCGGGAGCTGACGGCGCAGCTCGCGCTTCGCGGCGTCGGGAGCCTCGGTCTGACGCGCGCGACGGTGCCCGAGAACTTTCCCGTCTGGCTCGCCGACCGGCTGCGGGCCGACGGTGTCGAGCTCGCCGTCGACCAGGATCTCTTCGACGACCGCCGCCGCGCCAAGACCGCGGCGCAGCTCGAGGGGATGCGACGCGCGCAGAAGGCGGCCGAGGCCGCGATGGACGCGTGCCGCGAGCTCCTACGCCGCTCCGAGATCAGCGGCGACGAGCTGCTCCTCGACGGCGAGCAGCTCACCGTCGAGCGTGTGAAGGCGGACATGAACATCGCCTTCGCCGCGCACGACACGACCGCCGACGAGTACATCGTGGCGCCCGGCGCGCAGGGCGCGGTCGGTCACGACATGGGCTCAGGGCCGATCCCGCCGCACACGCCGCTGATCGTCGACATTTTCCCGCGCGACAACGGCTCCGCCGTCTACACCGACATGACGCGCACCTTCGTCGTCGGCGACGTGCCCGACGACATCCGCGAGTGGCACCGCCTCGTCAAGCAGGCGCTCGACGCCTCGGTGGCGGAGATCCGCGCCGGCGTCGCCGGCCGCGCCGTGTTCGACGTCGTCTGCGACATCTTCGAGGAGGCGGGCGAGCCGACGGTGCGCACGAAGACGCCCGGCGAGACGCTCGCCGACGGCTTCTTCCACGGACTCGGTCACGGCGTCGGCCTCGAGGTGCACGAGCAGCCCGGGATGGGACTGCTCTCAAAGAAGCCGCTCGTGGCCGGGGACGTCGTCACCGTCGAGCCCGGCCTCTACCGCGCCGGCTACGGCGGCGTGCGGCTCGAGGACATCGTCCTCGTCACCGCCGACGGCGCCGAGGTCATCACGGATTACCCGTACGACCTCGAACCCTGATTAATCCGCACCAAACCGGGTAGAGCCTGCCGCAAATAGATCGGGGGACGACGGATGGCCCACGGGGACCCTCCGGCGCCGCCCAACTAGGAGGGTTGGATGAGCACTTACTCTTCCGACCGGCCGGTGCAGTTGGTGGAGAGCACGCCGGCCGCCGACCCCGCCCCGCTCGGGCTCGCCGGGTTCGCCCTGACGACGTTCCTGCTCAGCGGGCACAACGCGTCGTGGATCCCGGACTTGATCTGGCTCGGCCCTGCGCTCTTCTACGGCGGTCTCGCCCAGTTCAGCGCCGGGATGTGGGAGTTCCGCAACCGGAACGTGTTCGGCGCGACCGCGTTCTCGACCTACGGCGGGTTCTGGATGGGACTCGGCCTGTTCGTCATCCTCGCCAACAGCAACGCCCGGTTCCTCTCCACGTACACAGGCAGTGACCTGACGAACGCGCTCGCGTGGTTCCTGTTCGCGTTCGCCGTCTTCAACACCTACATGTTGATCGGCAGCACGCGGGTCAACACGGCCGTGTTCGGGGTCTTCCTGACACTGGAGATCACCGAGATCCTGCTCGTGATCGGCTTCTTCAACATCTCGCACGGCGGCAGCGAATTCTGGCTGCATGCGGGTGGCTGGGCCGGCATCGTGACCGCAGGAGTCGCGTGGTACGCGTCGGCGGCGGGCGTCTGGAACGGCGTCGCAGGCCGCGTGATGCTTCCGGTCGGGCGACCGCTGGTGACGGATTCCCGCGCGGCGGCAATCGCCTAGGATCGGCCGACCGAGAGGAAGGAGGCGGCTTGGCAACAGAGACGAGTCAGCACGCGATCGACACGATGTTCCTCGAGGAGCGGCGGTACCCGCCGCCCGAGGACTTCGCCGCCCAGGCGAACGCGCAGCCCGAGATCTACGACGTCCCGTTCGACGAGTTCTGGGAGCGGGAGGGACGTGAGCGGGTCACGTGGTTCGAGCCCTTCACGGAGCTCTACCAGTGGGAGCCCCCGTACGCGAAGTGGTACCTGGGCGGGAAGCTGAACGTCTGCTTCAACTGTGTCGACCGGCACGTGCAGGCCGGCGACGGCGGCGTCGTCGCCTACCACTGGGAGGGCGAGCCCGAGGGAGATACGCGCACGATCACGTACGCGGACCTGCAGAAGGACGTCGTCCGCTTCGCGAACGCGCTGAAGAAGCTCGGCGTAAAGAAGGGGACGCCGGTCGGGATCTACATGGGCATGGTCCCGGAGTTGCCGGTGGCGATGCTCGCGTGCACCCGGCTCGGGGCACCGCACACCGTCGTCTTCGGCGGCTTCTCGGCCGACTCGCTCTCGGGCCGGATGAACGACATGAAGTGCGAGGTCGTCATCACCCAGGACGAGGCCTGGAGGCGTGGCTCGAAGATCGGGCTCAAGACGGTCGCCGACGAGGCGATGGCCGACGCGCCCGGCGTAAAGAGCTGCGTCGTCCTCCGCCGCACCGGCGGCGACGTGCCGATGCAGGAGGGCCGTGACCACTACTGGCACGATCTCGAGAGCGACGCGTCGGACGACCCCGAGTCGTGCCCGTGCGAGCCGATGGACAGCGAGGACCTGCTCTTCCTCATGTACACGAGCGGCACGACCGCGAAGCCGAAGGGGATCATCCACACGACCGCCGGATACCTCGTCGGCACCTCGGCGACCCACCACTACATCTTCGACCTGAAGCGGGACGACGATGTCTACTGGTGCGCCGCCGACATCGGCTGGATCACCGGCCACAGCTACATCGTCTACGGGCCGCTCTGCAACCGGACGACATCGGTGCTGTACGAGGGGACGCCGGACTTCCCGGACAAGGACCGCTGGTGGTCGATCGTCGAGAAGTACAACGTGACGATCCTCTACACGGCGCCCACGGCGATCCGCTCGCACATGAAGTGGGGCCCCGAGCACGCCCAGAAGCACGACCTCTCGTCGCTGCGCCTGCTCGGCTCCGTCGGGGAGCCGATCAACCCGGAGGCGTGGATCTGGTACCGCGAGAACATCGGCGGCGACCGGACTCCCATCGTCGACACCTGGTGGCAGACGGAGACGGGCATGATCCTGATCACGCCGCTGCCGGGGGTCACGACGCTCAAGCCGGGCTCGGCGACCCGGCCGTTCCCGGGCGTCGTGCCGGCCGTGTACGACGAGCAGGGCAACGAGGTCGGGCCCGGCGGGGGCGGCTACCTCGTCCTCAAGCGCCCGTGGCCGGCGATGCTGCGCGGCATCTTCGGTGACGACCAGCGCTACAAGGACACGTACTGGTCGAAGTACGAGGACATCTACCTCGCGGGCGACGGCGCCCGGATCGACCAGGACGGCGACTACTGGCTGCTCGGCCGGATCGACGACGTGATGAACATCTCGGGGCACCGCATCTCGACGATCGAGGTCGAGTCGGCGCTCGTCGACCACCGCGAGGTCGCCGAGGCGGCGGTCTGCTCGCGGGCCGACAACGTCACGGGTGAGGCGATCGTCGCGTACGTGACGCTGAAGGGCGGTGAGGAAGGCTCCGTCGAGAAGCTCGAGGAGCTGCGCAACCACGTTGCGCAGAAGATCGGGCCGATCGCGAAGCCGGCGAACATCGTCTTCACCCCCGAGCTGCCGAAGACCCGCAGCGGCAAGATCATGCGCCGCCTGCTGCGGGACGTGGCGAACGACCGCCAGCTCGGCGACACGACGACGCTCGCCGACCCGACCGTCGTCGACGAGATCGCCAAGCGCGCGTCCGACGAGAAAGCCCAGGAAGCGGAGGCGTAGAACGACACGACGGGTACCTGGTACCGCCTCGCGGTACCAGGTACCGGCCTTTGCGTGGCGAGGGTTCGAGCCGTCCGGCGGGAATGGTAAGAAGCACCTCTACGAGCGGCTGCGGAGGTCGAAGGCACTCCAACGGGCGGATCCGGGACAGGTGCCAACTGGACCGCCGACCTGCGTAACGTCGCCGCCGTCGTCCTGAAGAATTGCGCCGGGCCCGATCTGCTCGGCGTGCCCTGAGTCGGCGTCTCAGAAAGCGCCGAGGAGCACGGGGATAGCGAGGCTCACGCCGACCGCGTAGATCGCGTCGAACCAGATGATCCGCAGCGCGTTCGCCACGGTGACCAGCCCCGACATGACCTGGGCGAGCAGCAGGGTGATGCCGTGTCCGCGTGACTCCTTCACCTGGGCGGTGAACGACGCGGCGTCCTGACGGCTGGGGAAGGCGTGCATGCCGATCGAGTAGCCGAGCCAGGTGAGGAGGAGCAGGACGGGGCCGTGCACGCCCGCGTCGAGGACGAAGTGCTGGTACGCGACCGCAAGGGTCAGCACGGCGCACAGGGCGGTGTTGATCAGCAGTGGGCCGCCGGAGATGAGCAGCGCGGCGCCCAGGCTTCTCGGTCGTCCGTGGATCACGTATCCGGCCGGCTTCCCCTTCGGCTGGAAGTAGTTGACGGCGTAGACCGGGGTGTCGGTCACGTCGCAGAAGAAGCGGTGCGCCGCCTCGTGGACGACGACACCGGGGAAGGTGACGAGGGAGATGAGCCAGCCGGGGATCACTGTGGCTCCTAGCTCGTGGGGTGGAATTGAGCCTGGATGGACGGCGGCATCGTCTGGGTGAGCGTCGACCATTCGCTCTGCGTGAGCTTCATTCCGGCCAGGAGCTCGAGTGCGGGCTGAGGCTCGTTCGCGCCGAACTCGGCCGTAGCGAGGAAGATCGTGACCTTGCGCGAGGTCGGGGACTCCTCGTGCGCGCGCTCGAGCTCCACGACGGCGCCGGTGTAGTCGCCGCGCGCCAGTGCCGCCTTTCCCGAGCGGAGGTCGCGACCCGCGCCGACGAGCGTCGGCACGCGGGCGAAGGAGTAGAGCGCCGCGACCAGGGTCAGCGCCGCCGCCAGCACGACCCAGAGCGGATAGGTATGCGGCGGGATGGGAGCGGGCTCGGTCCACTCGACAGGGGCGTGCTGCTCGACCATCGCCATGCGTTGCTTCGCATCGGCACCGACGCGCGGCCGGTATGTCCCTGAAAGGGGTGACTCAGGAGCCGACCTCGAGCACGACCTTGCCCCGCTTCCCGTGGCCCGCGACTCGCTCGAATGCCGCCCGCGCCTCCGCAAGGGGGAAAACCGAGTCGACCTCCGTGCGAAGCTCGCCCGCGTCCACGAGCGCTCCCAGCTCGAGCAGTTGCTCGCGGTCGGGCTCGACGATGAAGTAGATCGCGCCCGGCTTCTCCTCTGCGATCGTGACCACGCGCTCGCCGGCGGGGACCTCGCCGCCGCGGGTGTCGAAGACCAGGTCGGCCGGGCCGCTCTCCGCGACCGTTGCGCCGGCGTGTCGCGCAAGCTGGACGGCGATGTGCCCGACCCCGCCCGAGGCGCCCGTGACCAGCACCCGCTCGCCTCGAGCGAGCCCCCCGTGCACGAACAGCGCTTGCCAGGCGGTCAGCCCGCCCATCGGCAGAGCGGCCGCCTCGACGTGGCTCAGCCGCAGGGGTTTCGGCGCGAGCACATCCTCCGGGACGACGGCGTACTCGGCAGCCACGCCGTCGCGATCGAAAGGCGTGAGCGCATACACCTCGTCACCGCTGTCGACGACGATGCCCGAAAGCTCGTAGGACGGAATCGCCGGCAGTCGATCGACCGGCCACTCCAGCTCGTCACGCGTGATCGCTGCAGCGTGCACGCGCACCAGCACCTCGCCGGAACCCGGCGACGGCGTCTCGATCTCCTCGACCTTCAGCCCGTCATCGTCCAGCCGTACCGCTAGCACACTGCTCCTCTGCCGGAGTTCGTCCCTCAGGAGATCTTGCCAGGCTGGGTTCGGAGTGACAGGACGATCGCACCGTCCGTTCCCGCTACTACCTCGCGCAGCGCCTGTGGCGCCTCTTCGAGTGGACGGACGGATGCGAGCGGCACGCTGAGGGTGCCGCGGGCCAGCAGCTCGGCGAGGGCCGACAACTGCCGGCCGTCGGGCCGGACGTAGACGTCGGATATCGCGACGCCTCGTATCTCCTGCGGCGGGTCACCGGTGATCGTGGCGAGGCGACCACCTTCGGCAACCGCCTGCAACGTGTTCGCCGCCTGCCCGCGGGCGGCGTTCACGGCCCTCGGCGTGCCACCGCCGGTGATCTCGCGAACGAGCGCGGGCCAGTCGCCGTGGTAGTCGAGGACCTCCGACGCGCCGTAGCCGCGGATGCGCTCCGCCTTATTCGCGCTCGCGGTCGCGATCACGCGGGCGCCCCGAGCCGCGGCGAGCTGGACGAGCAAGCCGCCCGTGACCCCGCCGGCGCCGTTGACCACGACCCAGCCCCCGCTCTCGATCCCGAGAGCCTCGTCGAGTACCTGAGCCGCGGTGAGCGCGGGAATGGGAAACGCCGCCCCGGCTTCCCAGGACACCTCCGGCGGGCGGGCGGCTACCGTCGCCGCCGGCGCCAGCACCTTCTCCGCCCACGTTCCGTGGCGCCGCAGCGGCAGCGGATGTGTGATCACCTCGTCGCCTTCGCGCACGTCGGTCACGTCGGAGCCCACCGCTGCGACCGTTCCGGCCGCCTCCGTCCCGAGCGCCATCGGAGCCGGGCCGCCGATCTGCCAGCCGCCGATCCTGACGAGCTCGTCCCAGTTGCCGACGCCGGCGGCGGCGACGTCGATCAGGACCTCGTCTGCGGCAGGCGGCGCGGGCTCGTCCACCTCGAGGATCTCGACGGGCTCGCCGAGTGCCGTGATCCCAGCCGCGCGCATCCTGTGTGGCGCACGTTAACGGCGTCGGGGATGCCGCCAGGAACTCACGGCTGGTTCGAGACGGATCGCCGCACTTACGAGCAGAGCCTCTGTTCGCGGAACGAGGGCCGGGACAGGAAATAGTAGGGAGAGCCGTCGAGCGGGCCCCAGCTTGTCATCGTATTCCGATTTTACCCGGGGCCAGCTGGTAAAACGCTCGTCTGCTCTTTCCCTAGCCCTCGAGCAGCTGCTCGAAGCGCGACGCGTCGTCGAACGGGCCGATCACGGCCAGGCGTAGGTTCCCAGGCTCGAGAAGATCCTTCGCCACGCGCGCGACGTCGTCGGCCGTCACTTCGTCGAGCTTGCCCAGAGCCTCGTCGGGATCGGGGAGGCGGTGCTCGAGCACCTCCCGCCGCAGCCCGAACATCATCAGCCCCTGCGGGCTCTCGAGCTGGAGGACGAAGCGGCCTTTCGCGAAGTTCCGCGCCTTCTCGAGCTCCTCGCCCGCCGGGGGCTCGGCCGCGATCTTCCGCAGCTCGGTGGCGATCGTGCTCACCGCGTCGTCGATCCGGGCAATGTCCACGCCGGCCTGCGAGTAGAGCGTGCCGGCGTCGGTGTAGCTGTGGTTGAGGCCGTAGACGTAGTACGCCAGCCCGCGCCGCTCGCGGACCTCGGTGAAGAGGCGCGACGACATGCCGCCTCCCAGCGCCGTCGCGAGCAGCTGCAGGGGATAGCGGTCGGGATGGTCGAGCGGGCGGCTGGGTACGCCGAGGATGACGTGGGCCTGCTCGGAAGGCTTCGTGTAGACCTTGACGCGTCCGTCCGTGTACGGCGCCGCCGGCTCCGGCTCGCCGGTCTCCTCGGCGCCGAGGTCGCCGAGCAGCTCCTGCGCCCGCTCGAGCAGGCCGTCGCCGATCCGGCCCGCGACGCCGAGCACCATCCGCGACGGCTTGTACCAGCGGTCGAGATAGCCCAGGAACGTCTCGCGCGTGGCGTTGCGGATCGTCTCCTTGTTGCCGATGATGTCCCGGCCGAGCGGCTGATCGCCCCATAGGAGCGTCTCGTAGACGCCGCCGATGTAGTCGCGCGGCGTGTCGTAGTACATGTTCATCTCCTCGATGATCACGCCCTTCTCCCGCTCGATCTCCGACTCGTCGAAGCGGGAGTTGCGCAGCATGTCGACGAGGACGTCGAGCGCCACGTCGCGGTGCTCGGCCGCGCACTTGACGTAGTACGTCGTGCTCTCCTTGCCGGTGAAGGCGTTGAACTCGCCGCCGATCGCGTCGATCTCGCCCGCGATGTCCCGGGCGGTCGGCCGGCGCTCGGTGCCCTTGAAGAACATGTGCTCCGAGAAGTGCGCGATGCCGCTCACGTCGGCGTTCTCGTAGCGGGAGCCCGCGGCGAGCATGATCATCACCGCGACCGACTGTGCGTACGGCAGGTCGGCCCGCAGCACGCGCAGGCCGTTGTCGAGCGTGTCCCGCTGAAACACCGTCACCCCCGCCGATCGTATAGACCTACCGCTCGTGCACGGCGAGCAGACGAGGCGGGCCCTGGCCGCGCAGCCCGAGTGGCTCGCGCAGGTCCCGACCGACAGGCGCTTCCCCAACGGCGCGCGGCTCCTCTTCACCGGCTGCGGGACGTCGTACCACGCCGCCATGACCGGCGGCGACGCGGTGCAGGCGCTCGAGCTCGTCCTGAACCCGGAGCGCGACGCGGACCTGCTCGTGCTCGTCTCGCACGAGGGCGAGACGCCGCTCACGCTCGAGGCGGCGCGTGCCTGGCAGGGGCCGCGCTGGCTCGTGACCGGTCGCGCCGACGGGCCGATCGCCGAGCTCTGCGACGAGGTCGTCGTGTGCACCCCGGAGATCGAGGAGAGCTGGTGCCACACGGCGAGCTATACCTGCGGGGTCGCGGCGATCGAGGCGCTCCATGGGAATGACGTCTCGTGGCTGCCGGAAGCCGTCGCCGGTGCGCTCACGCTCCCTCTGCCCGGGGTCGGCGCGCAGGAGCGGTTCCTTGTCGCCGGCGCCGGCGGCGACCTCCCGACGGCGCACGAGGCGGTGCTGAAGCTGCGCGAGGGCGCCTGGGTCGCGGCCGAGGCGTACGAGACCGAGCAGCTCCTCCACGGCTATCTCGCCGCGGTGGACGAGTCGGTTCGAGCGTTCGTCCTGGAGGGAGCCGCACCGGAGAGGGCCTACGCGGCGGCTGCGGCGCTGCGCGAGCTCGGCTGCGACGTCGACCTCGTGCCCTCGCGGCACCCGGTCGTCGACATCGTGCTCTTCCAGAGGCTGACGGTCGACATCGCCGAGGCGCGTGGGCGGGAGCCGGACCGCATCCGCCGCCACGACCCGCGCTGGGCCGCGGCCGCCTCGGCCGCGAAGGCGGACAACGCCGCCTAGATCTCGGCGAGGGCCTCGAGCAGCCGGTCGACCTCGGCGAAGGTGTTGTAGTGGACGAAGCCTGCCCGGACGGCGCCGTCCGGCTGGAGGCCGAGCCGCCCCATCGCCTCGAAGGCGTAGTAGTCGCCGTCCCAGACCGCGATCCCCCGCTCGGCGAGCAGTTCGGCCCCGCGCCGTGTCGGCACGCCCTCGACGCGGAAGGCGAAGGTCGGCACGCGGCCTTCCATCGTGGGGAGCCCGTAGAGGCTGCAGCGGTCCGGCAGGCGGTCGAGGAACCGCTGCCCGAGTGCCCGCTCGTGCTCCCGGATCGCGTCCCAGTCGAGCTCGTCGAGGTACTCCACCGCCGCGACGAAGCCCGCGAGCAGCTCGTGGGCGAGCGTCCCGGTCTCGAAGCGGCCGCCCACCGGCTCGTCCGGAACGGGCCGAACCTTGTAGGGCCGCCACGACCGCAGCAGGTCCTCCCGGCCGTACGCGAGGCCGAGGTGCGGGCCGAAGAACTTGTACGGCGAGCACAGGAGAACGTCGACGCCGAGCGCCGCGACGTCGATCGGCCCGTGCGGCCCGTAGTGGACGGCGTCGGTCCACGCGAGCGCTCCGGCGGCGTGCGCGAGCTCCACGACGCGCGCCGCGTCGGGCGTCGTCCCGAGCGCGTTCGAGGCGAGCGGGAAGGCGACCACGCGGGTTCGCTCGGTCAGCTTCCGCTCGAGGTCGTCGAGGTCGAGCGTCGTGTCGTCGTGGATCTCGACGAAGTCGACGCGCAGGCGGTGGTCGTGGGCCAGCTCGAGCCACGGTGCGACGTTGCCGTCGTGGTCGAGCCGCGTCACGAGGATCTCGTCGCCGGCCTCGAGCGTGCGTCCGAGCGCGCGCGTGAGCGCGAAGTTGAGCGTCGTCATGTTCTGGCCGAAGATCGTCTCCTCGGGCCGGCAGCCGAGAAAGCGCGCGGCCCTCTCGTGGGCGCGTGCGACGAGCTCGTCGCTGCGCCGGCTGGCTTCGAAGGCGCCGCCGAGGTTGGCGTTCGACTCGCGGAGGTAGGCGGCGATCGCGTCGATCACGGACTGCGGGCACTGCGTCCCGCCCGGCGCGTCGAGGAACGCCACCCCGGATGCGAGGGCAGGGAACCGTGTCCGCGCCGCAGCGACGTCGAGGCTCATCCCTGCTCGAGCGGCGCCATCGTCAGGCCGTGCTCGCGCAGCTGCTCCCAGTAGAGCTCTGCCTGCTCGCGCAACCCCGACCAGACGATCGCCTGGCCCGAGGCGTGGATCCGGTTCGCCAGCTGCATTCCGTCCTCGTACGAGACCCCGGGGATCACGCTCGAGAGCGCGTAGGCCACGCCCTGGAACGTGTTGTGGTCGTCGTTGAGCACGATCACGAGCCACGGCCGGCCGAGGCCGGTTCCCTCGCCGCGGTCGAGCCGCTCGCGGGGCGGGGCCACCGTGCTGCTCATCAGCCGATCCGGCGGCCGTTCACGGTCCACCGATACCGCGGCTCGGCTGTGAGAGAAGAGCCGATGAAGCAGTCGCGCTCGGCGAGCCCGAGGAGGTCGGAGAGCTCCGGCGGCCCCGGCTCGGGCTCGAGCTCGACCGCAAGCTCGACATCGGTCTCGACGACGGCGTACCGCCCGTCGGTCGCCCGTTTCGTCACCAGCGTCCGTGCGCTCCCGGTCGCCGCACGGACGTCGACGCCGGCTCGCGGCGCGTGGTGGCGGAGGCTCTTGAGCGAGCAGCGGACGAGGGCCGCGAGCAGCAGGTGCTCGGGCGACCACTCGGCCGGCGTCTCGAGCGGGACGCCGTTCTCCTCCGTGAGCTCGCCCGCGGGGGAGAGCTCGACCGCGTACTGCAGCTTCTTCGCCTTGACGGCCACGCACCGCATGGTCTCAGAACCCCGCCTCCGTCCGGGACGGGTCGTACGCTGCGCCAGGTGCGGCGACTGCGCTCGCTGTCGGAGACGGAATGCTATGTACGCCTCTACGGCGGCTGGGATCCGACGGTGACCCTCGTGAAGGTCGAGCCGCGGCGGCCCCACTACGAGCTGTCGGTGTCGGGCGAGGACCTGCGCCGGGACTTCGAGGCCCGCATCGACGGCCGGACGGAGGAGCTCGTCGCCGAGCTCGACGCGGCCGAGGCCGCTGCCGAGGCCGCCTAGAGCTCCCGGCACGACTCCGAGCGAGGTCCCGGACGTCCTCGCGCCGGGCCTGCGCATCGTCTTCGTCGGCATCAACCCGGGCCGCGTCTCCGCCGCCGCCGGCGCTCACTTCGCGAACCCGCGCAACGACTTCTGGCGGCTCCTCCACGAGGCCGGATTGACCTCGCGCCTCTACGAGCCGGCGGAGCAGTTCGCGCTGCTCGACGAGGGGATCGGCGTGACGAACGCCGCCTACCGCACCACGCCCGGGTCGGGCGATCTGCGGCGCGCGGATTTCGCCTGCTCGGCCGAGCGGCTCGAGCGCATCGCGCGCGAGTTGCGGCCGGGGTGGCTCGCGTTCGTCGGCAAGGAGGCGTACCGCGGCGCCTTCGCCGTCCGGCCCGAGCTCGGCCTGCAGGAGAGGACACTCGGCGACACGCGCCTGTTCGTCCTGCCGTCCACCTCCCCCGCGAACGCCGCCGTGCCGTGGGCCGAGCGGCTCCGCTGGTTCCGCTCGCTGGCGAAGCTCAGCTCCGCCAGCGGCTCGTGATCGGCGTCCGCCGGTCGCGGCCGAACGCCTTCGGCCGGAGTCGCACGCCCGGCGGCGCCTGCCGTCGCTTGTACTCGGCGCGGTCGATCAGCGCGACCGCCCGCTCGACCACGTCGGGATCGAAGCCGTCCGCGCTCAGCTCCTCGAGCGAGCGGTCCTCCTCGACGTAGGCCTCGAGCACGCGGTCGAGCTCCGGGTACGGCGGCAGCGAATCCTCGTCGAGCTGGCCTTCCCGAAGCTCGGCGCTGGGTGCACGGTCGATCGTCGACTGCGGGACGAGCTCGCGGCCTGCTCGCTCGTTCAGATGTCGCGCCAGACGGAACACGTCGGTCTTGAACACGTCCTTGAGGAGCGCGAACCCGCCGGCCATGTCGCCGTACAGGGTCGCGTAGCCCACCGACAGCTCCGACTTGTTGCCGGTGGCGACGAGCAGCCAGCCGAACTTGTTCGAGAGGGCCATGAGCAAGGTGCCGCGGATCCTCGCCTGGAGGTTCTCCTCCGCGAGGTCGGGCTCGCGCCCCGCGAACGGCTCGGCGAGCACTGAGCCGTACGACTCGAAGACCTGCTCGATCGGAAGCTCACGAAAGTCGCAGCCGAGGTTTTCCGCCAGCAGGCGCGCGTCCGTCCTGGTCTCCTCGGAGGAGTAGCGAGACGGCATCGAGACGCAGTGGACGCACTCGGGCCCGAGCGCGTCGACTGCGAGCGCGGCCGTGACGGCGGAGTCGATCCCGCCCGAGACGCCGACGACCACCTCGCCGAAGCCGTTCTTGCGCACGTAGTCGCGGAGACCGAGGTCGAGGGCCTGCCGCATCTGCTCGATGTCGTCCTCGAGCGGCTCGAGCGCCGCCGCCTCCGGCCGCTCGAGGTCGAGCACGAGCAGGGCCTCCTCGAACCCGGGCGCCCGTGCGAGCACCGTGCCGTCGCTCTCGATCAGGAGCGAGTGCCCGTCGAAGACGAGCTCGTCCTGGCCGCCGACGGTGTTGCAGAGCGCGACCCGCACGCCGCTCTCCCGCGCCCGCGAGGTGAAGATCGCCTCCCGCTCCTGCGCCCGCCCGACGTGAAACGGGGAGGCGGAGAGATTGACGATCAGCTCCGCGCCCGCCGCCGCGAGCTCGGTCGTCGGCGGCCCGGGGATCCACATGTCCTCGCAGATCGTGATCCCGACCTTCGCGCCGGCGACCTCGATCAGCGCGAGCTCGCTGCCGGACGCGAAGTAGCGCTTCTCGTCGAAGACGCCGTAGTTCGGCAGGTGGCGCTTCTTCGCCCAGCCGGTGACCGCGCGGTCGGCGCAGATCGCGCACGCGTTGTAGAGGTGGCCGTCGAGAAGCGGCACGCCGACGAGCGCCACGATCCCGTGCGTGTTCGCAGCGATCTGCTCGAGCGAGGCTTGGGCCGCCCGCACGAAGCTGGGCCGCAGGAGAAGATCCTCCGGCGGGTAGCCCGTCACCGCGAGCTCGGGAAGGACCACGAGGTCGGCGCCGGCCGCGCGCGCCTCCTCGATGCGGGCGAGGATCAGGTCGCGGTTGCCGTCGAGATCCCCGACGACGGGGTCGATCTGCGCGAGGGCGAGCCTCATGGCAGTTTCAGCCTAACAGTCGAAAACCAAACTTCTGGGTGTCGGACACCGCCTAGTAGGCGCTGCTGTTTGTCAAGGGCGAGGTGTGCCAACTTCGCACCAATTGCGGCGGCAGGCTCAGCGGCGCAGGCGGATCGCGTTCAGGTCGTCGTCGAGGATCTCGTCGGTTCGCCCGCGCAGCGACCCCGGCGGGTCGTGCTCGGCGTGGAGGTAGCGGCCCGAAAGCGCGTCGAACTCCCCCGAGGCGAGCGCCAGCACGAGCTCCGGGGCGCACTCCGGCGGCGTCCACGGCGCGTCGTCGGGGAAATGCCCCTCGGTCATCGCGGTGCGCACCAGCCCGGGGCTGATCACGAAGACCGGGATCCGGTCGCGGAGCGCGTTGGCCAGCGTCTCGGCGTAGCGGCACACCGCCGCCTTGGACGACGTGTAGCTGGTGTCGGTCGCGCCGGGCAGATATGAGGCGCCGCTGCCGGTGATCACGATCCGGCCGCGATCGCGCTCGAGCATTCCCGGGATCACCGCGTTGCAGGAGAGATGCACGCCGAGCACGTTCACCTCGAAGACCTGCCACCAGTCGTCGGGGTCGAGCTCCCACGAGACGCCGCGGTTGCCGATGCCGGCGTTCGCGACCAGGAGGTCGACAGGATCCGCCTCCCGCACCCAGCGCTCGACGTCCTCGCGCCTCGTCACGTCGCCGACGAGCCCGTGGCCGCCGATCTCGGTCGCGGTCTCCTCCACCTGCTCGGCCGTGCGGCCGGTGACCCAGACCTCCATCCCGGCCCGGGACAGCTCGCGCGCGATGTTCGCGCCGATCCCGCGGCCGCCTCCGGTCACGAGGGCGCGCCCCTGTACCTCCGCCATCGCGCGAGTCTACGTCGGCCGAGCCAAGTTAGCGTGCGCTAACTTAGAACGACTGACTTCGGACGAGGAGAGAACGTTGAGAGCACGCGTGATGGAAGTACTTCTGGCTGAGAAAAACCGCAAGTGGTGGACGCTGGCGGCAGTCGCGTTCGGCCTGTTCATGATCATGCTCGACAACACCGTCGTGAACGTCGCGCTCCCGTCGATCCAGCGCGATCTCCACGTCAAGCTCTCCGAGCTCGAGTGGATCGTGACGGGGTATGCCCTCACGTTCGCGGCGCTCCTGATCACCGGCGGCAAGCTCGGCGACCTCTTCGGGCGCCGGCGGACCTTCGTGATCGGGATCGCGATCTTCACCCTCTCGTCGCTCGCCTGCGGGCTGGCGCCGACTGCCTCCTTCCTGATCGGCGCCCGCATCGTCCAGGGGGTCGGCGCCGCGCTGATGAACCCGGCCTCGCTCTCGATCATCACCGCGACGTTCCCGCCGCGGGAGCGCGGCCAGGCGATCGGCATCTGGGCGGGCGTCTCCGCGATGGCGCTCGCGATCGGGCCGCTGGTCGGCGGGCTGATCGTGGACAACATCAACTGGAACTGGATCTTCTTCATCAACGTCCCCGTCGGCGTCGTCGGGATCATCGTCTCGCAGCTCGTGATCAAGGAGTCCCGCGACACCTCGCACGAGCAGAGCGTCGACCTGCCCGGCCTGGTCACGTCGAGCGCGGGCCTGTTCGCGCTGACGTATGCGCTGATCGAGGGGAACCGCCACGGCTGGACGTCGGCCGAGATCCTCGGGCTGTTCGCCGCCGCGGCGGTGCTGCTCGTCGCGTTCGTCGTCCTCGAGCACTTCCAGCGCCTGCCGATGCTCGACCTGTCCCTGTTCCGGAACGGCTCGTTCACCGGCGCGAACCTCGTCGCGATGCTCGTCTCCCTCGGGATGTTCGGCGTCTTCTTCTTCGTCTCGCTCTACATCCAGAACATCCTCGGCTGGACTCCCACGCAGGCCGGCGCCAGCTTCCTGCCGATGACGATCCTGATCATCCTCGTCGCGCCGGCGGCCGGAAAGCTGTCGGACCGGGTCGGGTCCCGCTGGCTGATGGGCGTGGGGATGACGCTCGTGAGCATCTCGCTGCTCCTGTACCAGCGTGTCGGCCTCCACTCGACGTTCTGGACGCTGCTGCCCGCGATGCTGCTCGGCGGCGTCGGAATGGCGATGACGATGTCGCCGATGACCGCGGCCGCCATGAGCTCGGTGCCGGTCGACAAGGCCGGAGTCGGCTCCGGCGTGCTGAACAGCTTCCGCCAGCTCGGCGGCTCACTCGGGATCGCGCTGATGGGAGCGATCCTCGCCTCCTACACCACGGCCCCGCTGCGCTCGCCCCTGGCGCCGCAGCAGTTCGTGGACGGGCTCCATGCGGCGCTGCTCGTCGCCGCCTGCATCACCTTTGCCGCGGCGATCGTCGCCGTCGCGCTCGTCCGGACGAGGCCCGAGGTCGTGCGCGAGCATCTCGCGGAGATCACCGCGTGAGCGCGACGGCCACGCGCATGCCGGCGGCCGACCGGCGCCGCCACCTCGTCGAGACCGCGCTCCGCCTCTTCACCGAGGGCAGCTACCACGGCACGACGACCTCTGAGATCGCCCGCGCCGCCGGCGTCTCCGAGCCGATCCTCTACCGCCACTTCGCCTCGAAGCGCGACCTCTACCTCGCCGCGCTCGAGCACGTCTGGGCAAAGACGCGCGAGACCTGGGAGCGAGCCCTCGACGAAGCCCCCGACGCCTGCGCGGCGATCGAGGCGATCGGCAAGGGACACGTCTCCGTCCGGTCGCCGAAGCTCCAGCTGGCGGAGCTGTGGGTCCAGGCTCTGGGCGAAGCGTCCGAGGACCCGGACCTGAAACGCCACCTCCGCCGCCACATGCGCGAGGTGCACGACTTCGTCGCCGACCTGGTCCGGCGCGGCCAGGAGCAGGGAGCAATAGCCGCCGAGCGCGACCCGGACGCAGAAGCATGGATCATGCTCGCGGGCGGCATCCTCGGCATGGTCGGCCGCCGCGTCGGCCTACTCGACGACGAGGAGCTCTCGGCAATCCGCTCCGCCCGCCTCGCCTGGCTCCGCGGCTGACGCGCCGGGCGAAGAGCTGAGCTCTTCGCCCGGGGATGAACGAACTCCGCCAACGGGAGAGCGCGGTCTCCCGTTGGCTCCGTGCAGTAGCGCTTTGCCTTGCCGCAGGCCGAACCTGCGCTCGCGCCGGCCTACGCCGCGCGCGAGCGCACGACAGAGCACTGCCGCCCCACAGAGCAACCCAAGACAAACAGCACGAAGCGGGCCGGAAACCGCGCTTTCCGGCCCGCGCAGTTCGTTCAGACCTGGGAAACGCGGAGCGTTTCCCAGGTAATGAAAAGGCCCCGGCTGCGGCTCCGGGGCCTTCTCGAGAGGCGCGCCACTCTCGGTGGGATCTGAGAAAGCGGATCTGCGGCCCACCCGCTTCCTTTCCTTCACCGGGAGTTCCCGGCGCACCCCTTGCGAACCTTGGCCTGGCGTCCGGCCTGGTTGCAAGGTGAGCTCACTATAGGAGCGCTCGGCCCGCCCGTCAAGTAGCTAGGTCAAGTGATTCTGCATCCCCCATGGTTGACTAGTTTTACCCAGGAATACGCTCGAATGGGGGATACCCAGACCATCTGGCTTGCACTTAAGTGAAGTATGCGCTTGACTAACAGCGCTTCCAGCTTGCCATGAGAGATACCGCCAGCCGCACAACTCGTAGAGCCAATCCCGGAGGGATCCGCCTCGGGGAGCGGCTCCGCCAGCTTCGCGTCGCCGCCGGGCTGACGCAGAGCGAGCTCGCCGGCGACCGTTTCTCCAAGGAGTACGTCTCCCAGATCGAGCGCGGCAAGACGCGCCCGACGGCGGAGACGATCGAGTGGCTCGCCGACCGCCTCGGCGTCGACACGGGTTTCCTCGCGAACGGTGTCGCGACCGACGAGCGGGCGCGGCTCGAAGCCGCCCTCGGTCGCGCCGAGGCGCTGTACCAGGCGCAGGAGGACGAAGAGGCCGAGGCAGCCTTCGAGCCGCTGCCGGCAGCCGCCCGCGCGACGGGTGTGCCGGAGCTGCAGGTTCGGGCCCTGTGCGGGGCCGGCCTGGCCAAGATGCGGGTCAGCGACCACCGCGCGGCGCTCGAGCTGCTCAACGAGGCTCGCGCGATCTCCGAGACGGAGTCGTTCTCGGATGTCGAGCGCGCCGACGTCCTGCTCTGGCTCGGCGGCTGTCGCTACCAGCTCGGCAGCACGCAGACGGCGCTCGCCCTCTTCAACGAGGCGCTGGGGCTCGCCGAGCGCTCCGGCCTGCCGTGCGACGCGCTGAAGGCGAACATCCTCTCCTGGCGCTCGCGCTGCTGGCAGCGCCAGCGCGACCTCGAGGCCGCGCGGGACGACGTGGAGCGCGCGGTCGAGCTCGCCCGCGGGGTCGACGACCTCCGGACGATCGGGGCGGCGTTCTTCCAGGCTTCCCTGATCGCCGACCGCGAGGGCCACTGGGTGCTCGCTCGCAACTATGCCGAGCGCGCCCGTGAGGCCTATGCGCGGCTCGCCGACCAGGTTCACGTCAGCCAGCTCACGAACAACCTCGGCGGGCTCAACTTCCTGCTGGGCAAGACCGACGAGGCGGTGGAGCTGCTCAAGGAGTCGTTCGCCATCGCGCTCGAGCTCGGGCGGGACGCCGACGCCGGTCGCGCGGTCTCCTCGCTCGCGCAGGTCCATCTCCGCATCGGTGAGCCCGAGCAGGCCGAGGCGCAGGCGCGCCAGGCGCTCGAGCTGCTCGCGGGCCGGGTCGACTACGTCGACGAGGTCGGCAGCGCGCAGCTCGTGCTCGGCCGGTCACTGCTCGAGCAGGGGCGGCTCGACGAGGCCGAGGCGGCCTTCCTCGCCGCCGAGGCGGCGTACGGGGAGCTGGGGTCCGGCAGCCATCGCGCTGCCGCTTGGATTGCGCGCGGCGATCTTGCCGTTCGCCGGGGGGAGCACGCACGGGCGGCCGAGCTCTATCGCACGGCTGCGGAAACGCTCCAGGACGTTCGCTTCTAAGGCTGCGGAAGGGGGTGACCGACTTGACGAAGGCAAGGCTCATCTATCTCTTGCTCATCGCATCGCTCTTCGCGTATTTCCTCGCCTGCATGGGATTTGGCGGGATGAGTGACGGCGGCGGGTTCCGCTAGGCCTCGGTCGCGGCACCGACCCGCGCCGGCGTTTCCCGCTTCGCCAACGGTGGGATGACGCATTTCGTGGGCGCACGTCTCGAGCGCGCTCGGCGTGCGCTGACCGTGGCGCGGGTCGCACAGCGGAGCGGACTCCGTCGTATCCTCGGCGAGATCGGCGTGTCCGGAAACGCGGAGGCCACGCGCGAGCGCGCGCAGGCCTTTCGCTGCGGGTTCGAGGAGCTCGGGACGACGTTCATCAAGCTCGGGCAACTCCTCTCGTCGCGTCCCGACCTCCTGCCCGACGTCTACATCGAGGAGCTGGGCCGGCTCGTGGACGACGTGCCGTCGCAGGTCCCGTTCCCCGAGATCGAGGCCGTCGTGCGGGAGGACTTCGGGGCGGAGGCGTTCGTGAGCATCGACCCCGAGCCGCTCGCGACCGCGTCGATCGCGCAGACGCATCGCGGGCTGCTGGCCACCGGTCACGACGTCGTGCTCAAGGTGAGGCGGCCCGGGGTGGTCGAGCAGGTCGAGCTCGACCTCGGGCTGTTGCGCTCGACCGTGCGCCACGCCGTCGGCCATTCCGAAGCGGCGCGGAGGGTTCAGCTCGAGGAGCTCGCGGAGGAGCTCGAGGTCCATCTCCGCGCCGAGCTCGACTTCGTCGAGGAGGCGCACAACACGGAGCTCGTGCGCAAGCTCGTCGAGCCGTTCGAGGGGCTCGTCGTGCCACGCGTGATCGAGCCGTACGTGAGCGAGCGCGCGCTCGTCCTGGAGCGGATCGCCGGCGGCAAGGTCGAGCCGGGGCACGGGCTCGGGCCGGAGCGCGCCGCCGTCCTCGCGCGCGAGTTCTTCCGCGCCTACGTGTTCCAGGTGGTCGTCGAGGGCGTGTACCACGCCGATCCGCACCAGGGCAACGTGCTGCTGACGGAGGACGGGCGGCTCGCGCTGCTCGACTTCGGGCTGCTCGGCCGCCTCGACGAGGACACGCGCGCCGGCCTCGCTCTCCTCCTGCTGGCCGTCGCCCAGAACCGGGCCGACGACGTCGCAAACCTCGTTATCTCCCTCTCGCTCACCTCCACCGGCTCCGACCAGGCCGGCTTCGCCCAGGACGTGCGCCGCAAGCTGCCGCGCTTCCACCACCGTCCTCTCGCCTCGATTCAGGCCGGCAACGCGCTCGCCGACCTGCAGCGCGCTGCGATCCGGCGAGACATCCGGCTCCCGACGTCGTTCGCGCTCGTGGGCAAGACGCTCGCGCAGGCCGACTCGATCGCGCGTGTCCTGGACCCCGAGCTCGACCCGGTCGGGCTGATCGAGGAGCAGTCGCTCGAGGTGATCGCGCGGGAGACCGAGCGCCGGCTCGAGCCCAACCGGCTCGCCTCGTATGCCTACACGCAACTCGCACCGCTGCTCAGCCTGCCGCGCAGCGTCGGGCATCTCGTCTCCGAGCTCGAGCGCGGAACGTTGACGGTCGGCGTCGTTCCCACGGGACTGGCCGAGCTCGAGCACAACCTGCGCTCGATCGCAAACCGGATCGGCGCCGCGATGATCGTCGGGGCGTTGCTGCTCGCGTCGTCACTACTCGTGCGCGTGCACAAGTTCGAGTGGCTAGGCGTCGCCGGCTTCTGCCTGGCGGCACTGCTCGGCCTCTACATGATCTGGAAGATCATCCGCACGCCGGGCGAACTCTGAGTCTCGGGGCGAAGAGCTGCGCTCTTCGCCCGGGGGCTAAGGAACTGCGCCGTCCGGAGAGCGCGGTCTCCGGACGGCTCCGTGCAGTAGGGCTTTGTTTTTGGGAAGCGCGGGTCGGAC
>JBJMKE010000031.1:0-13690 GCA_045806005.1 Gaiellaceae bacterium | reverse complement strand
TGCGCGGCGATCGGGAAGCTGCTGCGCAAAACCTCGCCAACGCCGTCGACGGTCTGCGCGCGCTCCAGACGCCGTATCCACTGGGGATTGCGCTGCTCGAGCAGGCCGAGCTCGGCGTGGACGATCCCGCGCCGCCGGCCGCCGAAGCGCGCGAGATCTTCGAGCGGCTCGGCGCGACGCCGTGGCTCGAGCGGGTGGACGCGCTCGAGCGCGCGGTGGCCGTCTAGCGCACGGCTACTCTCCATGCATGGCCCTCGATCGCCTCGAATCGCTGCTGCGCGACGCGTTTCCGGACGCGCCGGAGCTGAGCGTCGAGGACCGCACCGGCGGCGGCGACCACTTCCAGGTGACCGTCGCGAGCCCCCGCTTCGACGGGTTGCCACTGCTCGAGCAGCACCGGCTCGTCAACGACGCGCTCGCCGGGCCGCTGCGCGACGGGACCATCCACGAGCTACGGATCAAGACGAAAGGAACGACGTGAGCGAAGTTTCCGAGCGGATCAAGGACGTGATCGAGAGCGAGCCAGTCGTGCTGTTCATGAAGGGCACGCCGCAGTTCGTGATGTGCGGCAACTCCGGCCGGGCGCTCGAGGCGCTGCGGGCCGCGGGCGCGCCGGTGACGGCGGTGGACATCCTCCCGGATCCGTCGATCCGGCAGGAGCTGTCGGAGCTGTCGGGCTGGCCGACGATCCCGCAGGTGTTCGTGAAGGGCGAGCTCGTCGGCGGCGCCGACATCACGCAGGAGCTCGCGGAGACGGGCGAGCTGAGCAGGATCCTCGAGGACAAGCTCGGCGCGGGCTACGCCGAGGGCTCCGAGGAACAGGTAGTCGACATCCTCAGCGGGACGCGCGCCTGACCGACACGAAAGCCCGAGCTGCGGCTCAGGTACGCACGCGCTGGTCGTAGACCCACAGCGTCACCAGCTGCAGCGGATCTCTCTCCTCCAGCTCGGGCTGCGCCACGACCGCTTCCGTGACGATCGCGTCGAAGTGCTCAGGCTCCTCCTGCCGAAGCCGTTCCGCCTCTCGGCAAGCCGAGTTCATCACTGACCATGGCATGCCTCTGGGTTACCCATCGTGGCACGATTCCAACCAACGGGCCCTGTCGAGGGCGCTACGAGGAGCTCGAGCCGGAGGCGATGAACGCGACGAGGTCGTTCAGATCCGAGGACGAGATCGAGCTGCCGAAGTTCGACGGCATGATCCCCTTCGAGTAGCCCTTCGCGACGTAGGCGTCCGGGTCGACGATCGACTCGTGGACGAAGGCTGCGAGCGCCATGTTGTTGTCCGCCTTCGCATCGGCGGCCGGCGCCTTGTCGAGATCCGGACCGATCGTGCCGGTCGCGCCGGCGGGCTTGAAGGTGTGGCACGAGCCGCAGCCGTTCGAGGCGAAGACCTTCTCCCCGGCGGCGGCGTTGCCGCCGCCCGAGGACTTGGTCGTCCCACCGGACGTCGTCGTCGCTGCGGAGGTCGTCGTCGCGGCCGACGTCGTGGCGGCCGCGGTCGAGCCGGCGGTGACGGTGTGCACGACGGTGGCGGAGGGCTTCCCGCCGAGCGACGTGTAGTGGCCGACCGCCCAGCCGGCGAAGGCCGCCGGGAAGAGAAGCGCCACGAAAACCACCCAGATGAGCACCTCGCCGGTGGTCGTCCACGGATTCCTGCGTCTCGGGCGCGGCACGGGCGAGAGGCTATCGAGTCGGGCAACGCGACGGCGCACCTACCTCCAACTGGTAGGTAGAGACCGATGACCACGACGACCGTCACCCGCCTCGCCGCGATCCGACGGGTCGCCGTTTCGGCCCAGGGGTACGCGTCGCGGTTCCGCCGCGCGCAGGCCGGCGCCGTCGAAGATGCGATCCGCCGCCTCGGAGCGGTTCAGCTCGACTCGATCTCCACGGTCGACCGGGCGCACCGCCTCACGCTGTCGAGCCGGATCGGCGCCTACGACGAAGCCGAGCTGCGGGGCCTGCTCGCAGCCGGCCGGGTCTTCGAGTACTGGGCGCACGAGGCCTGCCTCCTCCCGATCGAGCTCTGGCCGCACTGCCGCCGCACGATGGAGGGCGGCGCGCACTGGCGTTTCCACGAGCGGGCGATGCGCGAGCACGGAGACCTCGTCGAGCCGGTGCTGGAACGGATCCGGGCGGAGGGGCCTCTCGGCTCACGCGACTTCGAAGGCACCGGTGACGGGACCGACATGTGGAACTGGAAGCCGGCGAAGATGGTGCTCGAGGCGTTGTGGGACAACGGTGTTCTCGTCGTCGCGGGCCGCGAGTCGTTCCAGCGTCGATACGACCTCGCCGAGCGCGTGATCCCGCGCGAGATCCTCGCTGCGCCGACACCGGACGAGGACGAGACGCTACGCACGCTCGCGCTTCTCGCCGTGCGCGCCCGGGGCGCGCTGACCGAGCCCGCTATCCGCGAGCACTGGCGGCTCAAGGGGGGCCGCCCCCGTCTCCACCACCACGTCCTCGCGCTCGTCGACGAGGTGCTTCTCCGCGAGGTGCACGCCGACGACGGCGGGGCGCCGTTCTACGTCGATGCCGAAGCCGAGCTGGACGGCGATCCCGCCCCGCCCGTCCTCCTCTGCCCCTTCGACAACCTGCTCTGGGACCGCCCGCTGCTCGAGCGGCTGTTCGGTTTCCGCCACGTGATCGAGGTCTACAAGCGTGAGCACGAGCGCGAGTACGGCTACTACGTCTTGCCGCTGCTCGCCGGCGACCGCATCGTCGGCCGCGCCGACCTCAAGGCCGATCGCAGCACCGGCGCGCTGCACGTGCGGCGCTTCCACCCGGAGCCGGGCGCGCGGGGGAACGTGGCAGCGAAGCTCGAGCGCGCGGCGGCGCGCCTCGCCCGGATGCTCGGGCTCGAGGAGGTGCGATACCCCTGAGGGAGAGCCTCAAGGCGACCGCGGGCGGCGTGCCGGTCACGGTCGAGGAGGCGCGGCGGATCGCGATCCGCGCCCAGTGGCTCGACGGCCGGGCGAAGGGCGTCCTCTCGACGGTCCGGCGGCTCGGCCTCCTCCAGCTCGACCCGATCTCGGTCGTCGCGCCGCCGCAGCACCTCGTCCTCTGGAGCCGGCTCGGCCCCTTCGACACCGCCGAGCTGGACCGCCTGCTCTGGAAGCAGCGGAAGCTCGTCGAGTGGAACGCGTTCGTCTACCCGGTCGAGGACCTGCCGCTGCTCAAGGCGCTGATGCGCCGCCGCGACCGCCCGCTCGACCTGCGGATCATCGCCTGGCTCGAGGAGCACGCCGCCTTCCGCCGCTACGTGCTGAAGGAGCTCCGCGAGCGCGGGCCCCTCCTCTCGCGCGAGATCGAGGACGCGCCCGGCCACAGCCGCGAGGGCCATCGCTGGTGGGGCGCGCGGAAGATGGGCCTCATGCTCGAATGCCTCGCGGCGCGCGGCCAGGTCGCGGTCGTCGGCCGGCAGGGCAAGCAGCGGCTCTGGGACCTCGCCGAGCGGTGGTACCCAGAGACCGAGACCGTCCCCGTGCCGAAGGCGCTGCGGCTGATCGAGGAGAAGCGCTTCCGGACGAAAGGCGTCCGCCTCGAGCGCGGCCGGCCGCTCGCGCATCCGGAGGCACAGGACGGGCCCATCCCCGAGCGCACGACCTTCCTCTCCCCCTTCGACCGGCTCGTGCACGACCGCGACCGCGCCCTGGCGCTCTGGGATTTCTTCTACCGGCTCGAGATGTACGTCCCCGCGGCGAAGCGCGAGTACGGCTACTACGTCCTCCCCATCCTCCACGGCGACCGCATCGTCGGCAGGATCGAGCCGGTCTTCGACCGCCGCGAGAAGGTGCTCCGCGTCAACGGGCTGTGGTGGGAAAAGGGCGCGAAGCCCGTCGACCTCGAGGAGCCGCTCGCGAGCCTGGCCGCGTTCCTCGGCGCGGATGCCGTCCTACGCTGAGCTGCGGGCCTCGAGCTCCGCGGTGACGGCCTGCCGCAACTCGTCGAGCGCGGCGCGCAGCGACTCGACGCGCTCCGGCCCCAGCCGCCCCTCGACCGCCTCGGCGTAGTCGCGGAAGGCCGGGCGCGCCTGCGCGAGCAGCTGCTCGCCCTTCTTCGTGAGGCGGATCAGGTAGGAGCGTCCGTCGTCCGGGTTCGGGACGCGCTCGGCGTGGCCGCGCCGCTCGAGCCGGCCGAGGCGGAAGAGGACGGTCGAGAGCGGCATCTCGAGCCGCGCGGCGAGGCGCGTCGGCGTCCACGGCCCCTCGGCGCCCACGATCACGTAGACGGGGTAGTCCTCGGGTGGCAGCTCCGTTTGCACGAGCGCCGCCTCGATCATCCGCTTCCGGTGCTGGTTCGTCAGGAAGAGGTCGAGCAGGATCGTCGGGCCGCCGGCAGCGTTCCCCATTTACATCAACCTTGTGGTATAACGACGCAACCTTGCGGTATCTTCGCACAGCCGCCCTGCTCGTCCTCGCGGCCGGCCTCCTCGCGTCGACGTCCTCCGCGTCGAGCCAGCCGGAGAAGATCAAGATCGGGACGACCGGCGGCATCCTCGTCTCCGCCTACGGGTCGTTGTGGACGACGGACCTCTCCCTCGACCGCCTCGTCCGGATCGACCCGGGTGCCGCACGCGTCACCGGCAAGACCCGCCTCGGCTCGCGGCCCTACGGACTCGCCGCCGGCGCGGGAAGCATCTGGGTGGCGAGCCAGGCACTCGACACGCTCGCGCGCGTGAGCCCGCGAACGCTGAAGGTCACGAAGCGGATCCACGTGGGCTACCAGGCATTCGCTGCGACGTTCGGGGCCGGGAGCGTCTGGGTCTCGCTCGAGGCGGACGGCGCGGTCGCGCGGATCGATCCCCGGACGAACCGGGTCGTCGCCCGGATCCGCGGCTTCGGCGATCCCAACGGCCTCGTCTACGCCAATCGTGCGCTCTGGGTCAGCGACCTCTCGCGCGGCCGGGTCATGCGCATCGATCCGCGCACGAACCGGATCACGGCCCGGATCCGCGTCCCGAAGGCGGACTGGATCACGCCCGGGAGCGGCGCGCTCTGGGTCTCGAGCGAGCGCAACCGCGTCTACCGGCTCGACCCGCGGACCCGGAAGGTGACGGCGAGCGTGGCCGTCGGCGCGAACCCGCTCGCGAGCGCGTTCGTCGGCGGCGAGCTGTGGGTGCCGAACATCGACGACAACACGATCTCGGTGGTCGACCCGGCCCGCAACGCCGTCTCCCGGACGATCACGGCCGGGAACGCTCCGCTCGGCATTGCCACGACATCCTCCGGCGTCTTCGTCTCGATGTCGAGCGACGGCGCCGTCTGGCGCTACGACGCCGCCGGCTGACGCACTCGCCGTCGCTTCGCCGCGCGCCTGACGAGCTCTGCGTACAGCTCCGCGATCTCGGCGGTGGGCACCTCGAGCGTCGGAGGCCCGACACCGATCTCGGTCATCTGCACGCGCGGGGCCGCCGTGGGCGCGAAGTAGCCGGCGATCAGCGTCCGGCGCTCCTTCGCGATCTCGTAGAGCGCATCGATCAGGCGCTCGAGCTCGCCGCGGACGTGTACGTGCAGCATCGCCACCTGCGGCGGGTCGGGAACGACGTCGACGCCGTCGAGCCGCGCCAGCGCGGCGCCGATCTCGCGCGCCTTGCGCACGAAGGAGGGCATGCGCGGCAGCCGCTCGTCGAGACCGAGCTCGGCCGAGAGCGCCATCGGCTCGTAGGTCGAGAGCCTGCCCCCGTGCCGGACCCGCCAGACCCGGGCCTCCGCGATCACGTCCTTCGGCCCGGCGAGAACGCAGCCGCCGAGCCCTCCCAGATCCTTGTAGAGCGAGACGTAGACGGTGTCGAACAGCGCCGCGATCTCGGACAGGGGCCGCTTGTAGAACGGGCGGCACTGCCAGAGGCGTGCGCCGTCGAGGTGCAGAGCGGCCCCGTGCCGGCGTGCCCAGGTCGTCTGCGCGCGAAGATCGCGCCACGGCGGCAGCTGCCCGCCGAGATCGCGTTGCGGCAGCTCGAGCAGCAGCGCACCGAGCGGCTCGCTCACCTCGTCGAGATCGGCACGCCCGATGAGCCGGTCGCGGTGGCCGATCGGGCGCGCGTGCAGCCCGTGGAGGTGCTCGTAGCCGCGCTCCTCGTGGACGTCGAGGTGGCACTGGGGATGGAAGCCGATCGTCGAGCAGCCGCGCCGGTCGCACAGGATCCGCAGCGCGATCGGCTGGGCCATCGTGCCGCTCGGGAAGAGCACGGCCGCCGGCTTCCCGAGCAGCCGGGCCACGCGCGACTCGAGGTGCTTGACGCTGTCGCCGCCCCCGTAGACGTCCATGCGCGGGCCGGCGCGGTCGGCGAGCGTGCGGAACGTCTCGGCCGGATCCTGGGGAGCTGTCCACGCAGTGACGAAGCGCTCGCAGCGCGCGACGATCCGCTTGCGCTCCCGTTCGTCCACCCGCGCGAGCCTACAATCGCCGCGTGGACTTCGAGACCCGCGCGATCCACGTCGGCCAGGAGCCGGATCCCGCGACCGGCGCAATCATCACGCCGATCTACCAGACGTCGACCTACGTCCAGGACGCCGTCGGCGAGCACAAGGGCTACGACTACTCGCGCGTCGCGAACCCGACCAGGCACGCGCTCGAGACCGCGCTCGCCTCGCTCGAGTCGGCCGACCACGGGCTCGCATACTCCTCCGGCCTCGGCGCGACGACGACCGTTTTCCACCTGCTCAATCCTGGCGACCGGGTCGTCCTCATCGCCGACGTGTACGGCGGCGTCTACCGGATGACGTCGCAGGTCTACGAGCCGAAGGGCTACCGCTTCGACTACCTCCCGGCGGCGGAGTTCCCGAACCTCGCCGACCATCTCGACGACGGCACGCGGATGGTCTGGATCGAGACGCCTTCCAACCCGCTGCTCAACGTCGTGGACATCCGCGCTGCGGCCGAGGCGGCGCACGCCGCAGGCGCGCTCCTCGTCGTCGACAACACGTTCGCGACCCCGTACCTGCAACGGCCGCTCGAGCTCGGCGCCGACATCGTCGTCCACTCGACGACGAAGTACCTCGGCGGCCACTCCGACGTCGTGGGCGGCTTCGCGGCCACGAACGACCCGACGGTGGCCGAGCGCCTGCGTTTCCTGCAGAAGTCGCTCGGCGCCGTGCCGGGGCCGTTCGACTGCTGGCTCGTGCTGCGCGGGATCAAGACGCTCGCGCTGAGGATGCGGCAGCACTGCCTGAACGCGACGGAGGTCGCCGCGGTGCTCGAGCGCCACCCCCGCGTCGAGCGCGTCTTCTACCCGGGCCTCCCGTCGCATCCCGGCCACGCGATCGCCGCGGGCCAGATGCGCGATTTCGGCGGCATGGTTTCGTTCCTTGCCGAGTCGCCGGAGGAGGCGGAGGCGCTCGCCGGGCGTACTCGGCTCTTCCAGCTGGCGGAGTCGCTGGGCGGCGTCGAGAGCCTGATCGAGGTGCCTGCGCGGATGACGCACGCCGCGACGGCCGACGCGCCCTTCGCCGCGCCGCCCAACCTCGTGCGGCTGTCGGTGGGGATCGAGTCCGCCGCCGACCTCGTCGACGACCTCGAGAACGCGCTCGTGCCTGCGGCGACCCGGACGGGATGAGCGACGTCGTCTTCGTCGAGATCCCGGCGGGGTCGCGTAACAAGTACGAGTGGGACGAGGAGCTGGGCGGGATCGTCCTCGACCGCCGTCTCTTCACGGCGATGGCGTACCCCGCGGACTACGGCTACGTCGAGGGGACGCTCGCCGAGGACGGCGACCCGCTCGACGCGCTCGTGCTCGTCTCCGACCCGACCTTCCCGGGCTGCCGGATCCGCGTCCGCACGATCGGCGTCTTCCACATGTCCGACGAGAAGGGCCCCGACGAGAAGCTGCTCTGCGTGCCGCTCGGCGACCCGGCGTTCGAGCGGGTGGCGGACATCCACGACGTCCAGAACGAGCTGCGCGACGAGATCGAGCACTTCTTCCAGCGCTACAAGGATCTCGAGCCGTCGAAGCGGACCGACACGCGCGGCTGGGGCAACCGCGCCGAGGCGCAGAAGATCCTCGTCGCCGCGCGGGAGCGGGAGGCGAGCTAGTGGTGGCGGCCCCCGAGCCGATTGACCTGCACCATCTCGGCCGCGAGCGGATCATCGCGAGCTACCTCCTCGACAGCGACGACGGGCCCGCGCTCTTCGACTGCGGCCCGTCGACGACGGTCGACGCGCTGAAGGCCGGGCTCGCCGACCGCGGGCTCACGCTCACCGACGTTCGACATCTCCTCCTCAGCCACATCCACCTCGACCACGCGGGCGCGGCGGGCGTGCTCGTTCGCGAGCACCCGGCGCTGCAGGTGCACGTCTCGCCGATCGGGGCGCCGCACGTCGTCGACCCGTCTCGGCTGGAGCAGAGCGCGCGCCGCCTCTACGGGGACAGCTTCGACTCGCTCTGGGGCGAGCTCGTGCCGGTGCCGGAGGAAAACGTCCACCCGGTGGAGGGCCGCGTGCTCGGGCTCGATTCGTTCCCGACGCCCGGCCACGCCTCCCATCACGTCTGCTACCTCGACCCGGACGGGACGCTGTACGCCGGCGACGCGTGCGGCGTGCGCGTCCTGCCCGGCCGTTTCGTGCTGCCGCCGACGCCGCCGCCCGAGGTGGACGTCGAGGCGTGGGAGACCACGCTCGACGAGATCGAGCGGCGCGACCCCGAGCGGCTCGCGCTCATCCACTTCGGCGTCGCCGACGACGTCGGGCGCCACCTCACCGAGCTGCGGCTGACCCTGCTCGACTGGGCCGAGTCGGTCGAGGGCGGCGCGACGGAAGAGGAGTTCGTCGAGTACGCGCACGCGCAGCTCGCGGACTCGCGCGAGGACGCGCCCACCTACGACCTCGCGATGCCGCTGTGGCAGTCGTACCGCGGGCTCAAGCGCTGGGCCGAGAAGCGGGCCGCCGCGGGCTTGCCTCGCGACGCGTAGCGCGTCACGATCCGGGCGTGAACGGCCCGCTCCGCCTTCCCGCCTTCCGCCTGCTCTTCGCCGCGCGCGCGATCTCGTATCTCGGGACGTACCTCGCGCCGATCGCGGTCGCCTTCGCAGTTCTCGACCTCGGCGGCGGCGCGACCGCGGTCGGGCTCAGCTTCGCCGCCTGGACGCTCGCGCAGGTCGCGATGCTCGCCTTCGGCGGCGTCGTCGGCGACCGGGTGCCGCGGCGGGTCGTCATGGTCGGCTCGGACGTCGCGAGCGCGATCGTGCGCACGGCGATGGGCGCGCTCCTGATCTCGGGCCACGCCGAGGTCTGGCAGCTGATCGCGCTCCAGGCCTGCGGCGGCGCGGCGGTCGCGTTCTACTCGCCGGCGTCGTACGGCCTTACGCGCGAGGTCGTGCCGGAGGATGAGCTCCAGCAGGCAAACGGGCTCCTGGCCATCGCCCGCTACGCCGCATTCCCGCTCGGCGGGGCAATCGGCGGCTCGATCGTGGTGCTCGTCGGCACGGGGGCGGCACTGCTCGTCGATGCGGGGACGTACGCAACGAGCGCCTTTCTCCTCTCACGGATCGATGTCGTGTCGATCGCGCGCGCCGGGGCCGGCTTCCTGCACGAGCTCCGCGAGGGGTGGAGCGCCTTCGTCGAGCAGACCTGGGTCTGGGTGCTCGTCCTCTGGATCTCGCTCTACTTCCTCATCACCTACGCGCCGTTCTTCGTTCTCGGCCCCTATGTCGCGAAGCACTCGATGGACGGCGCACGCTCGTGGACGTTCGTGGTCGTCGGCGAGGGCGTCGGAGCGCTGTGCGGCGGCCTCGCGGGGCTCCGTTGGCGCCCGCGGCGGCCGATGGTGACGACCGGCTTCCTCCTGATGGGCACGGCGGCACAAAACCTGATCCTCGCCTTCCACCCGTCGACGCCCCTGCTGACCGTCGCCGCCGCGGGCTCCGGCTTCGCGTTCGCGCTCGGCTCGGTGGTCTGGGACACGACACTGCAGCGCTCGATCCCGCCGGAGAAGCTCGCCCGCGTCGCCTCCTACGGCTGGATGGGCGCGATGGTCTTCCTCCCCGCCGGGTATGCGCTGGCCGGTCCGGTCTCGATGGTGATCGGGATCAAGACGACCCTCGTGCTCGCCGCCTGCTGGATCGTCGTCAGCACGCTCGTCGTCGTCCGCCTGCGCGCCGTGCGCGAGGTCGGGCTCGAGGACGGAACCGACGCGGTGGCGGCGACTGCTCAGTAGGCTCGGCGGCCGTGCCGCGCGTTCCTGTGCCGCCCGAGGTGGACGCCTTCCTCGCCGAGCCGAACCCGGCCGTCGTCGCGACGGTCAGCCCGGCCGGCGCACCCCACACGGCCGCCACCTGGTACGACTGGGAGGACGGGCGGGTCTTCCTGAACATGGACGAGAGCCGCCTCCGCCTCCGCTACATGCGCGCGAACCCGGCCGTCGCGCTGACCGTGCTCGCGGACCGCGACTGGTACCGGCAGATCACGCTGCTCGGCCGCGTCGTCTCGATCGAGGACGACCTCGACCTCGCCGGCATCGACCGGCTCTCGCTCCGCTACGGCGGCAGGCCGTTCCACGACCGCGAGGCCCGTCGGGTCAGCGCGTGGATGGAGCCGGAGCGGTGGTCCGGCTGGCCTCTTCCTCGCTGAGCTCCTGCGTCTCGACGAGCCAGAGCGGGCCGTCGGCGCACTCGATCCGACGCGCGCCCTCGACCTCGGTGAGCGCCGTCGCGAGCACGCGCACCGGCGCGCCGTCGAGCTCCAGCAAGGCGCCCGGGACGGGCGTGGGCGACATCCCGTAGCGCCACGCCCAGGCGAGCCGGTGCACCTCGACCGCGGGGCGCGAGAGGTCGAGCCACGCGTCTTCCTCGGTGAAGAACGACTCGTAGCTGCCGCCGTCCTCCGGCTGCGCCGTTCCCTCGTCGCCTGCGCCGATCCGCTCGAGCGCCTCCGCGAGAGCCTCGCCGATCACCAGCCCCGCCTTCGGGTAGAAGACGTCGGGGGGCTCCAGCTCGCCGAGAGGGATCCGCCGCTGGGAGAGGATCGGCCCGGTGTCGAGCTCCGCGTCCATGAAGTGAAACGTGATGCCGACCTCCTCGTCGCCCTCCCGGATCGCCCAGGCCACGGGCAGCGGGCCGCGGTGGCGCGGCAGCAGCGACGGGTGGCCGTTGAGCCAGCCGAGCCGCGGCACGGCGAGTGCGTCGGCCGGGATCTTCCACGGGAACCCCATGCAGACGACGAGGTCGGGCTGCGCCGAGGCGAGCAGCGGCGCGATGGTGCTCCGGGACGCAGGCAGGAGCACGTCGAGGTCGTCCGGTGCGCCGAACACGAGCTCGTTCGTGGCCGAGTCGCCGGGAGCGCCGCCGCCCATGACGACGCGGTTCGTCAGCAGCGCGACCACCTGGTGGCCGGCGGCGCGGACGACGGCGTCGAACCCGGCGAGCACCGGCGCGATCCGCGTGACGATGACGACGCGGAGGCTCATTCGTCGCGGAGGATCCGGGCCCCCGAGGCCTGGTTGCGGGCCTTGACGACGATCTCGTCGACGTTGACGTGCCACGGTCTCGTGAGCGCGAAGAGGATGCACTCGGCGATGTCCTCCGGCCCCAGCGGGTCGACGCCGCGGTAGACGGCCGCCGCCCTCTCCTCGTCGCCCTTGAAGCGGACGATGGAGAACTCGGTCTCGGTCAGCCCTGGATCGACCGTCGTGATCCGGATCGGACGGCCCAGGAGGTCCTCGCGCAGCGCGTAGGTGAAACCGCGCTCGGCGAACTTCGCCGCGACGTAGGTGGCGCCGCCCTCGTACGCGACGCGGCCGGCGACGGAGCCGATGTTGACGATGTGGCCCCAGTCGCCGAAGTGCGGCAGGCAGAGCCGCGTCATGCGGACGAGACCCGTGACGTTGACGCCGAAGACGGTCGCCTCGTCCTCCTCGCTCGAGGCGTCGAACGGCGCGCGGCCGAGCGCGAGACCCGCATTGTTGAGGAGGATGTCGAGGCCGCCGAGCTGCTCGAGCGCCTCCTTCACGAACCCCTCGCAGCTCGCCTCGTCGGTGACGTCGAGCTCGAGTGCGACCTCCGTCTCCAGCCGTTCGACGCGACGCGCGCCTCCCGCAACCCGTACGCCGGCGGCCGCGAGCGCCGCCGCGGTCGCGCGGCCGATGCCCGACGAGGCCCCGGTCACGATCGCCCGCTTGCCCCTCAGGTCGGTAGCCGCCACGGCCGCTGACTCTATGCGCGCTCCGCTAAGCGGTCGCCGGCGACCGGTCGGGCCGGTCCAGCCGGTCGTGCCCGGGAGCGAGCAGCGGCCGGTCGACCTGGCGCAGCGCGTCGTAGGCCGCCAGCGTCAGCGACACGGGCGCGCGACAGTCGCGCGCGCCGCACTCGCACGTGAAGCCCCAGGGGTCAGGCCCCGGCTCGGCGTCCTCGAACCGCCTCGCCGCCTCGTAGACCCGCGCGTTGAGCTCGCCGAGGACGTCCTGCTTCGCCTGCTGCTGCAGGTCTCCGGCCCGATCCACCACGCTCGCCACTCGCGGCGATCTTAGAAGGGAATGGCATCTCTCCACAAGGGGGCGAGGGCAACCCGCTCCGGCGGCGTGGGGTGGCTGAACAGGAACACGTACGCGACGCGCGGTGGCTCGAGGTCTGAGAGGTTGCGGCGCGCCAGCTCGACGTGCGCGCGGGCGAAGGCGGAGGGATCCCGGGTCAAGTCGAGCGAGCAGCGGTCGGCCGCCCGCTCGAAGCGCCTCGAGAGCCACGAACCGGCGGGGAGCGCGACGAGCTCGAGCGCCATGAGCAGCAGGAGCGCCTCCGGGAGCGTCCGCGGATCGGCGACGCGCGTCCCGAGCACCGCCCAGAGGAAGGCCACGGCGCCGGCCGCGCCGGCCATCGCGAGCAGCGTCAGCTTCGCGACGTGCCCCTCGCGGCGGTGCCCGAGCTCGTGCGCGACGACGACCCGGACGGCGCCGGCGTCGAGCGCACCCAGCAAGGTGTCGAAGAGGACCACCCGTCGGGTGCCGCCGAGGCCGGACACGTAGGCGTTGACCTTCGTCGTCCGCCGGCTCGCGTCGGCCACGAGCACGTCCCGCACCGGAACGCCCGCGCGCTCCGAGAGCCCGCGCAGGTCGGCAGCGAGCGCCTCGTCCTCCAGGGGCCGGAAGCGGTTGAAGAGCGGCTCGAGAACGACGGGCGCGACGAACGAGAGGAACAGCACCGCAAGGGCCAGGGCCGCGCCGGCCGGAACCGCCCACCAGCCGGGGAGCGCCCGCGCGAGGGCCACGGCCGCCGCCCACGCCCCCGCAGCGAGCACGATCGAGACGGCGAGCTCCTTTCCCCGATCGACGAGCCACGCCATGGCGCTCTGCGTCGAGAACCCCCAGCGGCGCTCGCGCACCCAACCGCGCCAGAACGCGAGCGGCATGCGCACGGCGCTCGAGCACGTGACGACGAGGCCGGCGTAGACCGCGGCGGCCGCGACGGGCGGCAGCGAGTCCACCGCCGAGAAGAGCTGGTCGCCGGCCTCGCTCCACGCGAGCACCGCGAGCACCCCGGCCGCGAGCGCGGTGTCGAGCAGGAGGACGACGTAGAGCGGACGGTGGTAGCGGCGAGCCCGCTACCACGTCTGCCGCCGAGAACGCTGAGCTCGCAGCCATGCGGGTCAGCGTACGCGCGTAACCCGCGCGCGAGGTTCGTCGTTTTCGCCCCGAATCCGGTAAATCAACCCCGCTCGGGTGAAGGAGGGGCAAGAGATGCTGCTACTGGTCGTACTCGCG
>JBJMKE010000030.1:0-21888 GCA_045806005.1 Gaiellaceae bacterium | reverse complement strand
GACGGTCGCGCTCGTCGCCGACTTCACGCGCGTGCCGGAGGCGATGCAGGCCTTGCGTCCGGCCGTGCTCCCGTCCGTCCCGCGCCTTTACGAGAAGGTCTACGCGAACACGCTCGGCGAGATCGAGCGCGCCGGCGGCCTCAAGCGGCGCCTCGGTCTCTGGTCGCTCGGAGTCGGCGCCCGGGCGAGCCGGGCCCGCCGGGAAGGCCGCTCGGTATCCCGTCTCCTCGAACTCCAGGAGCGGCTGGCGGACCGGCTCGTGTTCGCAAAGGTGCGCGAACGTCTCGGCGGGCGCATGCGGCTCGGGATCTCGGGCGCCGCGCCGCTCTCGCCGGACGTGCTGGAGTTCTTCCACGCCCTCGGCGTGCCGGTGATCGAGGGCTACGGCCTGACCGAGACCGCGAGCTCGGCGGCCGTGAACGAGGCGGACGACTTCCGGATCGGCACCGTCGGCCGCGCCGTCGACGGCACGGAGCTCCGTCTCGCCGACGACGGCGAGATCCTGATCCGCAGCGATTCCGTCTTTGCCGGCTACTACAAGGAGCCGGCGGCGACGGCGGCCGCCCTCACCGAGGACGGCTGGCTGCGCACCGGCGACGTCGGCGAGATCGACGCGGACGGCTTCCTCCGGATCACCGACCGCAAGAAGGACATCATCATCACGGCGGGAGGCAAGAACATCGCCCCGCAGAACCTCGAGAACGCGCTCAAGTCGTCGCGCTTCGTCTCGCACGCGATCGTCGTCGGCGACCGCCGCCCCTACGTGACGGCGCTGCTGACGCTCGACGAGGCCGAGGTCGCCGCGAGCGGCCGCGAGGCACAGGATCTCGCCCAGGAGCTCGTCGACGAGGTCAACAGCGACCGGACGCGCGTCGAGCAGATCAAGCGGTTCGTGATCCTCCCGCGCGACTTCTCACAGGAGGAGGGCGAGGTGACTCCGACGCTGAAGCTGCGCCGCAACGTCATCCACGAGCACTTCGCGGACGAGATCGAGAAGCTGTACGCGGGCTAGCCGAGGATTCGCTTCGCGCCGTCGTACTCCGAGGAGTACCAGCCCCCGCCGAGGCTGTCGATGCGGACGACGTCACCGGTGTGCGGCGCGTGGATGAACTGCCCGTTGCCGACGTAGATCCCGACGTGGCCCAGGCCCGCGAAGAAGACGAGGTCGCCGGGCTGGAGCTCGCTCCGTGGCACCGAGACGGAGTTGGCGTAGTTGTACTGCGCGACCGTGTAGTGAGGCAGGGAGACGCCGACCTGCGCGAACACGTACATCACGAAGCCGGAGCAGTCGAAGCCGCTCGGGCTGGCGCCGCCCCACACGTACGGGGTGCCGAGGTACTGCATCGCGACCCCGACGACGCCGCTGAAGTGCCCAGACGGCACCGAGCCGCCGGTCTGATCCCCGACGCCGAAGCTTCCGGTCGGCGCTGCCGCCTGGGCCTTCGCCGCGACCCGTGCACGCTGGGCGGCTGCGGCCTGGGCCGCCTGCTGTGCCGAGATCATCTGCTGAAGCTGCGAGCGGACCGAGCTGTACAGATGCCGCTCGGACGCGAGCCTTCCCTGGATCCGGTCGCGCTCCGCCGCGCGCTGGGCGACTAGCCGGTGCTGCCGGGCGCGCTCCTGCCGCAGGAGCGTCCGGTGGCGCACGACCTGGTGCCGGAACTCCACCACCTGGCGGATGAGCGCAGAGTCCTGCTTCGAGAGTGAGTTGACCGTCTCGATGCGCGAGATGAGGTCGTCGAGGCTGCGGGCCCCGAGGATGACCGCGAGCGACGACTGCTGCTCTTCCGACGTGTAGATCGCGACGAGCCGCTTCGCCAGGATGCGCTGCGAGCGGGAGAGGTTGCCGCGGGCGACGCCGAGCGCCTGCCGGTTGATCGCGAGCCGGTGGTCGACCCGGTGCAGCTGCGCGGTCGCAGCCCGGTAGCGGCTGTTGGCCAGCTGCGCCGACGCGTCGAGGCGCTGCAGCTGGACCAGCACGGAGCGAGCCTGCGCGCGCTTGCTGGAAATCGAGTCCGCACGAGCCCCCGCAGCAGTCGCGAGCAACAGACCGAGAAGCAGTGCCGAGATTGCAGCCTGCCGCCTCGGCACACGGAATGACGTCCTCCCGCCCGTCACGAAGGGGGCACGGTAACAAGCCTGCCGGATGCTCGCAACGGAGAACCGTCGCGAAAATCCTGCAATCTGCCCTCGCCCCCGTGCCTGCCGGCGCACGGGCTCGCCCCGTCGACTACGGTCCCGCGTTCGTGCTCGGGTTACCCAGAACCCGCGCTGCACGGCTTGCGGCTCTTGCCGCCGTGCTCGCGCTCACGGCCGCGTCGGCGGCGTTCGCCGCCCCCGGAAGCTCGAGCTCGCAGGGCTCGAACGTCTCGACGCAAGAGCTCGACACCAAGATGCATCAGGCGCTGCTCGGCCTCTACGCGCTCGACTCGCAGGTCCAGGCGTGGCGCGCGCGGGTGAGCACGCTCGCCGCCGCCGCGACCGAGCTGCGGCGACGGCGCGCGACCCTCCGGCAGCAGCTCGGGATCGCCCACTCCTCCCTCACGGTCGCGCAGCGGCAGCTCGGAGCCAACATCCGCACCATCTACGAGCAGGGGAACGTCGACCCGGTGGCGGTCATGCTCGGAGCGACCTCGCTCAGCACGGGCCTCCGGAGGCTCGACGACCTCAAACGAATCGCCGACGAGAGCCGCAAGGTCGTCGCCGCGACGAGAGCGGCACGCGTCCGGCTGCTTCGAACACGGCTCCGGCTAGCAACGGAGGCGCGGCGCCTCGCACGCTCGCTCACGGCAGCGCAGCAGGCCGAACGGCGGGTGGAGGGCGCTGCGGCCGCCAGGGCCGCGTACGTGTCCTCGCTGAGAGCGAAGGAACGGCTCCAGGCGGCGCAGGTGCAGAGCGTCGTGGCGACCGCGCAGGCCGTCCAGCAGAAGTCGCAGACGCTGCAGCCGGCGACGACCCCGCCGCCTCCGACGTCGAGTGGAGGCCGGCAGCTCGTCGTGAGCGCCACCTGCTACGACCTGCCGGGGAGAACCGCAACCGGGATGCCCGTGGGGCCCGGCGTCGTCGCGGTCGATCCCTCCGTGATCCCGCTCGGTAGCCGCATGTCCGTCCCGGGCTACGGCAACGGCGTCGCGGCCGACACGGGCAGCGGCATAAAGGGAGCGACCATCGACCTCTGGATGACCCCGTCCCAGTGCGCCGCCTGGGGCCGCCGCACCGTCACGATCACCGTTTTCTGACGCGATTACCGCTTTCCGACTAGACTAGGCGCCGCGAAAAGGGGGAATTCGTGGTGACGGAGCCCGTGCAGACGGCCGAGGAACGGCAGGTGGAGGCGCTCCGCGTCCTGCTCGTCGACGACCACGATCTCTTCCGCACGGGTCTGCGCAACCTGCTCGAGGAGCAGGAGCTCTCGATCGTGGGCGAGGCAGCGACGGGCACCGAGGCGGTGGCGCTCGTCCGCGACCTCACACCCGACGTCGTCGTCATGGATCTGAACATGCCCGCCATGGGCGGCGTCGAGGCCACGAGACACATCGCCGAGGTCTCGCCGCTCACGCGGGTGCTCATGCTCACCATCTCCGACGACGACAGCGACGTGACCGACGCGATCCTCGCCGGGGCCTGCGGCTACCTCCTCAAGGACGCGTCGATCCAGGAGCTGGTGTCCGGCATCCACGCGGCGGCGCGCGGCGAGGCGCTCATCTCCCCCAACATCGCCGCCAAGGTGCTGCAGCGGATCCGCGCCACCAGCGCGCAGCCGGAGATCGAGGAGATGATCCGCGCGGAGCTGTCGGAGCGCGAGATCGAGGTCCTGAAGCTGATCGCGAACGGCAAGGACAACGCCGTCATCGCGGCGGAGCTGCACATCAGCCCGAAGACGGTCAAGAACCACATCTCGAACATCCTCATGAAGCTCCAGATCGACAACCGCATCCAGGCGGCGGTGTACGCGGTGCGGTCCGGAATCGTCTAGCTGCGGGAGCGCCGGAGGCTGCGGCGCCGCGCTTGCAGGTTGCGGAGGAGGGAGCGGAGTCGCGTGAGCTCGCCGTCCGCGGATTCGAGGCGGTCGGAGAGCTCGGCCAGCTCGGCGGCGACGCTGTGTGCCGAGACGTCGTCCGCGTCGCGCGCGACCTGACCCAGCCGCCGCTCGATCCGCCACCGCTCGGCCTCGAGCGCGAGCGCCGCGGCGTAGCCGTCCGTCAGCGTCGTGTCGATCGTGTCGATACTCGGCGCGCCGGCTCCGTTCTCGGGCAGGGTGAGCAGGTCCGCGATCTTTTCACGCAGCGACATGGTCACCGATTATCGAGCCGCGGAGCGGCCGCGGGAATGGGTCGCTCGGCCCATCTTCCAACGTGGGCCGACCCATGCCCCTTGACGTTTCGACAATCGCTTGAAAAATGGAAACCCGTGCCTCTCCGCCTCGGCGCAGCAGTTGTGGCAATCGCCACGTTCTTCCTCGTCCCGGCCGCGCAGGCCGGGTCGGGCAACGCGTTCCAGCAGCAGCTCGCGCGGGCGCTGCACGCCAGGCACGTGAGCCCGGCTCAGACGGGCGCCGTCGTCCTCGACCTCGCCACGGGCCGTACGCTCTTCGCGCAAAACTCCGGGCGCGCGCTCCGGCCCGCGTCGAACGAGAAGCTCGCGACCACGTATGCGGCGCTGAGCGCGCTCGGGCCGGCCTTCCGCATCGAGACCGACGTGCTCGGCGACGGGCAGCAGAGCGGGACGACCTGGCAGGGCAACCTCGTGCTCAAGGGGTACGGCGACCCCGCTCTGACCACCACGAAGCTCGTCTCGCTCGCGCAGCAGGTGGCCGCGGCGGGGATCAGGCACGTCAGCGGCCGGATCCTCGGCGACGAGAGCTGGTTCGACGCGCGCCGCACCGGGGTCGGCTGGAAGGCGCAGTTCTATCTCCAGCAGTCCCCCGCTCTCTCGGCGCTCATCGTCAATCGCGGCTGGACGGGCCGCTACGAAACGGGCCGCCCGGCGCTCATGGCCGCCCAGCTCTTCCGGCTGGAGCTCCGCCGTGCGGGCGTCACGGTCGTCGGCGGCGCCGCCGTGGGTATCGCCACGGACGGCGCGACTCAGCTCGCGGGCGTCCAGTCTCCGCCTGTCTCGGCGCTCGTCCGCCACATGGACGTGGACAGCGACAACTTCTACGCGGAGATGCTGATGAAGGAGGTCGGAGCCGTGCAGGGGAGCGGCGGCTCGGCGGCGGCCGGCCTCGCGGTGACGCGCGGGCTTCTGGCGGCGGCGGGCGTCCCTCTCGCGGGCGTGCGCATGGTCGACGGCTCGGGCCTTTCGCTCATCGACCGCTGGACGGCGGGCGCGCTGGCGACCCTCCTACGCACGATGTGGCTCGACCCCGATCTGCGGCCGTACGTGGTGCCCGCCCTGCCGGTCGCGGGCGAGACCGGCACGCTCGAGCACCGGATGCGCAGCCGCCCGGCCCGCGGGCTCGTCCGCGCGAAGACGGGCACGACCAACAACTCGTCCGCCCTGTCCGGCTTCGTCGGCGACCGCTACGTCTTCTCGATCGTCGAGAACGGCCGGCCCGTCCACACGTCGAGCGCGGAGCAGTCCCAGAACCGCTTCGCGCAGGTGCTCGCCCGCGCGGCTTAGCTCCTAGCCCGGCTCGCCGAGCAGCGCGAGCAGGTCGCCCTCCGAGAGGATCGGCACGTCGGCCTTCCGTGCCTTCGTCAGCTTCGACGCCCCCGGCTCCTCGCCGACGACGAGCCCCGTCGTCTTCGCCGACACCGAGTTCGTCACCTTCGCCCCGAGGGCCTCGAGCCGCGCCTGAGCCTCCTCGCGCGAGAAGCGCTCGAGCGTACCGGTGATGACGTACGTGTTTCCGGTGAGCGGGCCTTCGCGCGGCAGCTCCTCGGGGCTCAGCGTGAAGTTGAGGCCCAGGCCGCGCAGCTCCTCGATGAGCGCCCGGTTCTGGTCGTCCGCGAACCAGTCGACCACGTCCTCCGCGCGGTCGGGACCGAAGCCCTCGACCTCGGCCACCTCCTCGGGAGTCGCCGCCATCAGCCGGTCGACCGTCTCGAGATGGGCTGCGAGGTTGCGGGCGAGCACCCAGCCGATCCCTGGGATGTTCAGGCCGAGGAGGACGCGCGAGAACGGCACCTGCTTGGAGCGCTGGATCGACTCGATCGCCGCGCTCGCGGAGATCTCGGCGAACCCCTCGAGCTCGAGCAACTGCTCCTTCGTGAGCCGGTACAGGTCGGGCAGCGACCGGACGAGGCCCTTGTCCCACAGGATCCGGATCGTCTGCTCGCCGACTCCGTCGATGTCGGCGACGCCGGTCCAGTTGATCAGCGTCTCGAGGCCGCGCGACGGGCAGGCGCGATTCGGGCAGCGGTGCATCGCCTCACCCTCCGGCTTCACGATGGCCGTGGCGCAGAGCGGGCACTGCGCCGGCATCCGGAACTCCTTCGTCCCCCGCCGGTGCGGCCCCGCGGGGCCGACGATCTGCGGGATGACGTCGCCCGCCCGCTGCACGATCACGTCGTCGCCCTGGCGAATCTGCTTGCGGTTGATGTCCTCTTCGTTGTGGAGCGTCGCGCGGGTGACCGTGACGCCGCCGACCTGCACCGGCTCCATGATCGCCCACGGGTTGAGCGCCCCGGTCCGGCCCACGCGGATGCGGATCTCGTGCAACCGGGTCACCGCGGTCATGGGCGCCCACTTGTAGGCACGGGCCCAGCGCGGGCGCGAGTGCAGCGCACCGAGCCGCCGCTGCTGGTCGAGGGAGTCGACCTTGACCACCACGCCGTCGATCTCGTAGTCGAGCTCCAGCCGCCGCTTCTCCCACTCGACGCAGGCGGCGGCGACCTCGTCGATCGACTCGAGCCGCTCGGCGTACGGATTCGTCCGCAGGCCGTGCGCGCGCAGCCACTCGAGCATCCCGAACTGCGTCTCGAACTCGACGCCTTCGCGGTGGCCGGCTCCGTAGACCCAGATCGAGAGCGGGCGGTCGGCGGTGATCGCGGAGTTCTTCTGGCGGAGGCTCCCGGCAGCAGCGTTGCGAGGATTCGGCGCGAGCTTCTGGTTCGTCCCCGCGAGGCGCTCGTTCAGCTCGCGGAAGCCGGAGAGCGGCAGGTAGACCTCGCCGCGGACCTCGATCACGGCCGGCGCGTCGCCCTCGAGGCGCAACGGGATCGCCTTGATCGTGCGGATGTTCGGAGAGACGTCCTCGCCCTGGACGCCGTCGCCGCGGGTCGCCCCGCGTACGAGCACGCCGTTCTCGTAGGTCAGGTTGACCGCGAGCCCATCGATCTTCGGCTCGAGGACGTAGGCGACGGGCTCGTCGGCGCCCAGGCGCTTGCGGACGTCGTCGCCCCACTTCTGCAGCCCCTCCTCGGTCGTCACCTTCTCGAGCGAGCCCATCGACTCGAGGTGCCGGACCTTCTGGAACTTGTCCGAGATGCCGCCGACCCGCCGCGTCGGCGAGTCGGGGGTCGCGAGCTCGGGGTGCTCCGCCTCGAGGGCGAGCAGCTCATCGAAGAGCGCGTCGTAGGCCGCGTCCTCCATGATCGGCTCGTCCTCGACGTGGTACGCGACGAGCGCGCGGCTGAGGATCTCGCGCAGCTCGGCGGCCCGCGCGGCGGCCGTGGTGCTCCTAGAGGACGCCAAGGAGCTCCTCGGCCTCGTCGACGATCGCGTCGGGCTCCTCCGCCTCAAGGCGCGCCCGCTCGTGGATCCGGCCCCACGTCACTGCCACGGCGAACATCCCCGCCGCCTTCGCGGCCCGGACGTCGAACGGCGAGTCCCCGACGTAGGCCGTTCCGGCCGGGTCGGCGCCGAGGCGCTCCGCCGCGAGCAGGAGCGGCTCCGGGTCGGGCTTGTGCCGCTCGGTCTCGTCGCCGCCGACGATCGTCTCGAACAGGTGGCCGAGCGGCACGCGGTCGAACGCGAGCTCGACGGTCGTGCGGCGCTTGGCGGTCACGATCCCGAGCCGGCGGCCTTCCCCGCGGAGGCGCACGAGCACGTCCTCCATTCCCACACACGCCTCGAGGTCGTCGTGGAGCGGCTCGTTGTGGGCGCGGTAGACGTCCACGAGGCGCTCGACGTGCTCCGGCGCGAGGGCGGACATCTGCGCCTCGAGCCCAGGCCCGCCGACCGCCTGGAGGAGCTCCTCGTCGGAGTAGTCGCGCCCGAGCACCTCGCGGGTCGCGTGCCGCATCGAGGCGAGGATGATCGCGCCGGAGTCCACCACGGTGCCGTCGAGGTCGAAGAGGACGGTGTCGAACCGCATGCGTCGATCGTATCGGCGGCCCCACTAGGCTCCTGCCGTTGTCCGAGGTCTCCACCTTCCGCTTCCTCGTCGTCCCGCACACGCACTGGGATCGCGAGTGGTACCTGCCGTTCGAGCAGTTCAGGCTGCGGCTCGGCGCCGTGGTCGACGGGGTGCTCGACACGCTGGAGACCGACCCTGCCTTCACCTCCTTCACGCTCGACGGCCAGGCGATCGTGCTCGAGGACTACGTCGAGGTGCGGCCGCAGAACGAGGGGCGGCTGCGGGCGCTCCTGGCGGCGGGACGGCTCGAGGTCGGCCCGTCGTACGTCCTCCCCGACGAGATCCTCGTCGGCGGCGAGCCGCTCGTCCGCAATCTCCTGCTCGGGAGGCGCGTCTGCCGCCGCTTCGGCGTCGAGCCGAGCGGCGCCGGCTACCTGCCGGACAGCTTCGGGCACCCGGCGCAGATGCCGCAGATCCTCGCGGGCTTCGGCATCCGCACGTGCCTGTTCTCGCGCGGGATGGGCGACGAACTTGACGACGTCGGCGTGATCTTCCGCTGGCGCGCCGGTCCGGCGGAGGTCGTGGCGTGTCAGATGCATCCGCACTACGACAACTTCGCGCGCCTGACCTGGCACCACGACGCCGAGCAACGGGTACGCGGCATCGTCGACGCCTTCGGCGACCTCGTTCGCAGCGCAGGCAGCGACGAGATCCTGCTGGCCAACGGCTCCGACCACCTGCCGATCGAGCCGGAGCTGCCGGAGATCCTCGCGGAGCTTGCGCGGACATTCGGCGCCGAGCTCCGGATCGGCCGGTACGACGAACACTCGCCGCCGGCCGACAGCCTGCCCGAGCACGAGGGAGAGCTGGTCGGCAGCCGCCTCCAGAACGTCCTGCGGGGCGTCAACTCGGCCCGGATCCATCTCAAGCAGGCGAACGAACGCGCCGAGCGCCGGCTGCTCTCGATCGAGACGGCGGCCGCCCTGCGGACGCTGCGCGGGGACGCGCCGTATCCGGGGGCCGACCTGCGGCTCGCGTGGCGCGACCTGCTGCGTAACCACCCCCACGACTCGATCTGCGGCTGCTCGTGCGACGAGGTGCACCGGGACATGCTCGTCCGCTACGAGCAGCTGGACCGGACGCTCGACTACGTCGAGCGGGAGGCGCTCGGCGTCGGCGGCGCGCTCGTGAACACGCTGCCGTACCGGCGGCGCCGGCTCGTCGACGGTGAGGTCTACGAGCTCGAGGGGTTCTCCGCTAGGCGGACCGAGCCGTTCATCTCGCGTGGGCCGTTGGCCCGCCCCGAGGCGATCGCGGAACTGCTCGTCTTCGAGGGCGAGCAGGACGTCGGCGACCTGTACACGTTCTGTCGCGGCGGGAAGTTCCGGACCGCGAAGCTTGTGAGCACGCATAGCGCCGGAGATGCGCTCCTTGTCGAGCACGAGCTGCCGGGGGTCCGGATCGAGACGACTATCCGCTACGTGAAGGCGATACCCGGTCGGTACGAGCTGACGAGCGTGCTCGAGAACGAGACGGAGGATCATCGCGTGCGCGTGCTCGTCCGGTCCGACGCCGAAGTGGGCGAGGTGCGCGCCGAGAGCCAGTTCGCCGTCGTGCGCCGGCCGCTCCTCTCCCCGGCGCCGCGCGCAGACTGGGTCGAGCCGCCGGTCCCGACCGCGCACACGCTCGGCGCGGTCGCGCTCGGCCCGCTCGTTCTCCTCACGAAGGGACTGCCGGAATACGAGGCGAGCACCGAGGGGCTGCGGCTGACGCTCCTGCGCTGCGTCGGCACGATCTCGCGTCCGCCGGGGCTGCCCACCCGTCCCCTCGCCGCGGGCCCGGACATCGCGACCCCGGACGGTCAGTGCCGCGGCCGCCACGTGCTCGAGTACGCGCTGCGCTTCGACGGCGACGGCCTCTCGAACGCAGCGCTCGTCCGGGCGAGCCAGGACTACCGGACGGACTTCCTCCGCGGCGACCCCTTCGAGCCGCCGCTCGAGCTCGGCGGGGACGTCGTCTTCTCGTGCCTCAAGGGCGCCGAGGACGGCGACGGGCTCGTCCTGCGTGTCTTCAACCCGAACCTGCAGCCCGAAGAGGTGACCCTGAGCCTGCCCGCCCGCCGTATCCGGCTCGACGAGGAGCAGCCCGTCGACGGCGGCCTCGAGCTCGCGCCCGGCGAGATCGCCACCCTCCTGATCGCCAAGTAACACGGTGTGGTGTTACTTAGTAGGACACGGCCACGAGGTACAGGCCCCAGGGCGGGGCCGTGACGCCCGCCTCCGGGCGCGGGCGGCCGTCCAGGAGCCCCGGGATCGTGGCCGGCGCCCCGACCATCGTCCCCACCAGGCTCCGCACCATGTGGCGGAGGTAGCTGTCGGCGGTGATCTCGAAGTCGAGGTGGTCGCCGCGGCGGATCCACTCGGCTCGCTCGACCACGCGGACGAAGAACTCGTGCTGCGTCTGCGTCGGCGTGAAGGCCCGAAAGTCGTGCTCTCCCGGGAGCTCGGCCGCCGCCGCTGCGAGCGCCTCCTCGTCGAGAGGGCGCGGGAGCCACCAGCTGCGGCGCGTCTCGAAGGGCGACGGCGCCGAGCGCGTGAAGAGCCGGTAGCGATAGCTGCGCGAGCGGGCCGAGCGGCGGGCGTGGAAGCCCTCCGGGGCCGGCGTCGCCGTGACAACCGTGATCTCGTCCGGCAGCCGCGGGTTGAGCGCGCCCGCGGCACGCTCCGGCGGCGGGCCGCCCTCGACGTCGACCGAGACGACCTGGCCGAGCGCGTGGACGCCGGTGTCGGTGCGGCCGGCGACGGCGAGGCGGTCGAACGTCGAGAACGTCTCGGCGAGTGCCTCCCGGAGCGCCGCCTCGATCGTGGGCAGCCCCGGCTGCACGGCCCAGCCGTGGAAGGGCGTGCCGTCGTACTCGAGCGTCAGGATGAGCCGCACGTCAGGGCACCCTGACCGCGTTTGTCAGGAGTGCCTTATGCTCTACTAACTTGCACAATGTTTGATACACTCTAACGAATGTCGGACGAGCATGCCTTCCTCCTCCAGCGCGTCCAGCCGGCGATGGTCGGGCTCATCGACGGCTCGCTGTCGACGCTGGCGCCGATCTTCGCAGTCGTCCTCGCCTCGCACGACACCCGCTACGCGTTCATTGCCGGCCTCGCGACCTCACTCGGCGCGGCGATCAGCATGGGCTTCTCCGAGGCGCTCTCGGACACCGGCGAGCTGACCGGTCGCGGCACCCCGCTGTCACGCGGGCTGATCACCGGCGGAGGCACCTTCTGCGGCGGGATCCTCCACACCCTGCCGTTCCTGATCCCCCAGTACCACGTCGCGCTCTTCTTCGCGATCGCGGTCGTCGGATTCGAGCTGCTGATGCTCGCCTACCTCCGCTGGCGGTTCTTCCAGGACACGTTCATCCGCGCCCTCGGGATTGTCACGTTCGCAGGGATCATCATCGCCGGCATCAGCGCCGGCCTCGGAAGCCTGCTCGGGAACCCCGTTACCGGCTAGCCGCGTCTACGGCTGGTAGTCGACGAGCTCGAGATAGACCATCTCGGCGGCGTCGCCTTGACGGTGGCCGAGCTTGACGATCCGCGAGTAGCCGCCGGGCCGGTCGGCGAAGCGCGGGCCGACGTCGGCGAAGAGCTTGTGCACCGCCTCCTGCGAGCGGAGCACGGAGAGCGCCTGCCGGCGCGCATGGAGGTCGCCGCGCCGGCCCAGCGTGATCATCTGCTCGGCGAACGGCTTTACCGCCTTCGCCTTCGCCTCGGTTGTCCGGATCCGGCCGTGCTCGATCAGCGAGCACGTCAGGTTCGAGTAGAGCGCCTTGCGGTGCGACGAGTCGCGTCCGAGCTTCTTTCCTGTGCGGGCGTGACGCATTCGCTTCCCTACTCGAAGCCGCCGCCGGAGCCGTTCTCGCCGCGGAGATGGAGGCCGTGCTGCGAGAGGGTCTCGCGCACTTCCTCGATCGACTTCTTGCCGAAGTTCGGGATCGCGGCGAGCTCCTGCTCGGTCTTCATCACGAGGTCGCCGATCGTCTCGATCCCCACCCGCTTGAGGCAGTTGTACGAGCGGACGCCGAGCTCGAGCTCCTCGATCGGGAAGTTCTCCATCCCGTGCGCCAGCGCCGCCTCGGGGGAGACGCCGCCGCCGTCGACGGGCGCGGCCTCGCCGAAGCCCTCGATGCGGTCGAGGTCGGTGAAGATCGCGAGCTGCCGGATCAGGATCTCGGCCGCCTCCGCGAGCGCGTCCTTCGGCTCGACCGAGCCGTCGGTCGTGATGTCGAGCGTGAGCTTGTCGTAGTCCGTCCGCTGGCCGACGCGGGCCGCCTCGACCGCGTACGCGACGCGGCGCACCGGCGAGAAGATCGAGTCCATCGGGATCACGCCGATCGTGTGCTGCAGGCCCCGGTTGAGCTCCGCCGGCGAGTAGCCGCGGCCGCGGCCGATCGTGAGCGTGATCTCGAGCCGCCCCTTGTCGGACAGGTTCGCGATCTCGAGCTCCGGGTTGAGGATCTCGAGGTCGGCGGGCGCCTCGATGTCGGCCGCCGTGACCGAGCCTGGACCCTTCTTCGCGATGTGCACCTCGATCTCGGGCGACTCGCCGTGGAGGCGCGCGATGAGGTTCTTGAGGTTGAGGATGATGTCCGTGACGTCCTCGCGGACGCCGGGCAGGGTCGTGAACTCGTGCGCCGTCCCCTCGACCTTGACCGAGGTGACCGCGGCGCCCTCCAGCGAGGAGAGCAGCACGCGCCGCAGCGAGTTGCCGAAGGTGTGGCCGAAGCCGCGATCGAGCGGCTCGATTGCAAAGACCCCGCGGTGGTCGTCCGCGTCCTCGTGGACGATCTTCGGGATCTGGAAGTCCATTTCTCTAGTCGCCAAAGAAGTTCCCTCTTTCCGTTACTTCGAGTAGAGCTCGACGATCAGCGACTCCTGAACCGGAGTGTCGATCTCGTCGCGCTCGGGCTGCTTCAGAACCTTTCCGGTCAGTCCGTCGTGATCGGCCTGGAGCCACGGCGCGACCGTCGAGACGAGGTCGGTCGCGTCGCGGATCACCTGCTGCGCCGAGGAGGTCGACGGGACGGTGACCACGTCGTCCGGCCGCACCTGGTAGCTCGGGATGTTGACCCGCCGCCCGTTGACCTGGAAATGGCCGTGGCGGACGAGCTGGCGCGCCTGCGCGCGCGAGGCGGCGAAGCCGAGCCGGTAGACGACGTTGTCGAGCCGGGTCTCGAGCATCCGCAGCAGCTCCTCGCCGGTGACGCCCGAGCGCTTCGCGGCCTTCTCGTAGTAGGTGCGGAACTGCTTCTCGAGCAGGCCGTAGTAGCGGCGCGCCTTCTGCTTCTCGCGCAGCTGCAGCAGGTACTCGCTCTGCTTGATGCGGCCGCGGCCGTGCTCACCCGGCGGGTACGAGCGGCGCTCGATCGCGCACTTCTCCGTCAGGCAGCGCTCGCCCTTGAGGAACAGCTTCATGCCCTCGCGACGGCAGATGCGGCACTTCGGTCCGAGATCCCTGGCCATTAGACCCTCCGCCTCTTGCGCGGCCGGACGCCGTTGTGCGCCTGCGGCGTCACGTCCTTCACGGACAGGATCTCGAGCCCGGCCGCCTGGAGCGAGCGGATCGCCGTCTCGCGGCCCGAGCCCGGGCCCTTGACGAAGACCTCGACCTTCTGGAGGCCGTGCTCCATCCCCTTCCGCGCCGCCGAGTCGGCGGTCACCTGCGCCGCGAACGGCGTCGACTTGCGCGAGCCCTTGAACCCGGCGGAGCCGGCCGACTCCCACGCGATCACGTTCCCCTCGCGGTCGGTGAGCGCGACGATCGTGTTGTTGAAGCTCGTCTTGATGTGAGCCTGGCCGATCGCGATGTTCTTGCGCACGCGACGCCGCGTGCGGCCGCGCGTGGCCGCGGGCCTTCTCGCTCCGGGCACGCTACTTCGCCGCCTTCTTGCCGCGTCCGACGGTCTTCTTCGGGCCCTTGCGGGTGCGCGCGTTCGTCTTCGTCCGCTGTCCGTTCACGGGCAGGCCGCGCCGGTGGCGGATGCCCCGGTAGGCGCCGATCTCGGAGAGGCGCTTGATCGCCTGCTGCCGGTCGCGCCGCAGGTCGCCCTCGACCTCGAGGCCGGAATCGATGTAGTTGCGGAGCTTCGTGACCTCTTCGTCCGTGAGGTCCTTGACCTTGGTGTCCGCGCTGAGGCCGAGCTCGGCGGCGATCTTCCGCGCGGTCGGCTGGCCGATGCCGTAGATGTAGGTCAGCCCGATCTCGAGCCGCTTCTGGTTGGGGAGGTTGACTCCGGCGATGCGTGCCACTGGGCGCTATCCCTGCCTTTGCTTGTGACGGGGGTTGGTGCAGATGACCATGGTCGTGCCGTGCCGCTTGATCACGCGGCAGCGCTCGCACATGGGCTTGACGGAAGGACGGACTTTCATCTCGACTACCTGTGCCTGTAGGTGATCCGACCGCGGCTGAGGTCGTAGGGGCTGAGCTCGACCTTGACCTTGTCACCGGGGAGGATCCGGATGTAGTGCTTCCGCATCTTCCCGGAGATGGTCGCGAGCACGGTGTGACCGCCCCCGTCGAGCTGCACCCGGAACATCGTGCTCGGGAGCGCCTCGACGACCTCTCCTTCAACCTCGATCTTCTCTTCCTTGGTAGGCAAATTCCCTTCAGTGAATAGGGGTCTCAGACGTGCACGCGCGCACGGCAGAGCCGTGCGCGGAAGGCGATTATCGTAGCAAAGCGGCTTCGGCAGCCGTGAGGACGCGCGGCCCTTCCGCAGTGACCGCAACGGTGTGCTCGAAGTGGGCCGCGAGAGACTCGTCGATGGACGAGATCGACCACTCGTCGGCGTGGACGTACACGTCCGGCTCGCCGGCGGTGATCATCGGCTCGATCGCGAGCGTCATCCCCTCCTGCAGGAGCGGCCCGCGCCCCGGAGGGCCGTAGTTCGGGATCTGGGGGTCCTCGTGGTACGAGCGGCCGACGCCGTGGCCGACGAGGCTGCGCACGACCGAGAAGCCCGCCTCCTCGACGACGACCTGGATCGCGTGCGAGATGTCCGAGAGCCGGTTGTCGACGCGCGCCTGGTCGATGCCGGCCGCCAGCGCCTCGCGGCAGACGTCGAGCAGCCGCTGGGCCTCGGACGAGATCTCGCCGACCGGCAGCGTCACCGCGCTGTCGGCCACGAGGCCGTCGAGCGTGACGCCGAGGTCGACCGAGATCAGGTCGCCCTCACGGGCCCGGTAATCGTCGGGGATCCCGTGCACGACCATCGAGTTCGGCGAGATGCAGAGCGCGGCCGGGAAGCCGCGGTAGCCCTTCGAGGTCGGGTGCGCGCCCTTCGACCGGAGGTGCTCGTCGGCGATCCGGTCGAGCTCGAGCATCTCGACGCCCGGCTCGAGGTGCTCGGCGACGAGGGCGAGCGTCTCCGCGAGGAGGGCCCCGGCCCGGGCCATGCCGTCGATCTCGGCCTGAGACTTGCGGATGATCACGCCCGCGCCTCGACCGACGAGAGCGACTGCTCGATCTCGTGGAAGACCTCGTCGATGCTGCGGTCGGCGTGGATGCCGACGACGTTGACCTGCGTCGAGCGGTAGTACTCGACGAGCGGCGCCGTCTCCCGGTCGTAGAGCTCGAGCCGTCGTTGGATCGCCTCCGGGGTGTCATCGGAGCGGCTTTCCTCCGCCGCACGCTTGAGCAGCCGTTGCAGGAGCTCGTTCCGGTCGGGCACCTGGAAGTCGAAGACGACGTCCAGGCGCCGCTCGAGCTTGCGCAGGAGCTCGTCGAGTGCCTCGGCCTGGGCCATCGTGCGCGGGAAGCCGTCGAGGACGAAGCCGCCGAGCGTGTCGCCGCGCGAGAGGCGGTCGCGGATCAGCCGCACCATGAGCTCGTCGGAGACGAGGTCGCCGCGGTCGTAGACCGCCTTCAGCTCGCGGCCGATGTCGGTCGGCAGGTCCTTGATCTCGCGGATCATGTCGCCCGTGGCGATGTGCGGGATCCCGTACATCGCCTTGATCCGCTTCGCCTGCGTGCCCTTCCCCGAGCCCTGCGGTCCGAGGACGAGGATGTTCACGCGCCCCCCTCGCCGCCGACGGCTCCCGGCGGGCGGAGCCCGCCTCCGCCGCCGGCTGACGCCGCTGACCGCACGGTGCTCTCCGGGCCCGTACCTCCGTACCGTGCCCTCCGGCCCCGCACGCTCAGCGGCGCCCGAGGAACGCGCGTGTTCAGCGTAAGAACCCTTCGTAGTGGCGCATGACCATCTGCGACTCCATCTGTCGCATCGTCTGGAGTGCCACGCCCACGACGATCAGCACCGAGGTGCCGCCGAGGGCGCGGTAGGTGGCCTGCGGGAAGTGGAAGTAGGAGATGAAGACCGACGGGGCGACCGCGACGGCCGCGAGGAAGAGCGAGCCGGGGAAGGTGAGCCGCTGCAGCACGCGGTCGAGGTACGCGGCGGTCGGCGGGCCCGGTCGGATGCCGGGGATGTAGCCGTTGTACTTCCGCAGGTTGTCCGCCTGGTCGACCGGGTTGAACTGGACCGACGTGTAGAAGTACGTGAAGAGGATGATCAGCAGCGCCTCGACGAGCAGGTACTTCCAGCTCGAGTAGCCGAAGTTGAGCTGGATCCAGTTGTTCCAGGCGGGCTTGAAGCTGCCGATCGTCTGCGGCAGCGCGAGGATCGCCGCCGCGAAGATGACCGGGATCACGCCGGCCATGTTCACGCTGAGCGGCATGTAGGTCGCGCCGCCGGTGGTCTGGCGGTTGCCGAGCTGGCGGCGCGCGTACTGCACCGGGATCCGCCGCTGGCCCTCCTGCACGAAGACGACCGCGACAACGATGCCGAGCGCGACAAGCGGGAAGAAGAGCCGTGCCGACGTGCCGCCGTTGATCCAGCCGCTCAGGCCCGTCGGGGCATAGGCGAGGATCGAGGCGAAGATCAGGATCGAGATGCCGTTGCCGATGCCGCGCTTCGTGATCTGCTCGCCCATCCACATGAGGAGCGTCGTCCCCGCGGTGAGCGTGAGCACGATGATCACGAGGCGGCCCGGGTTGGTGTTCGGCAGTGCGCCGCCGTGCTTGAACAGGAACGCATAACCCGTGGCCTGCGCCGCGGCGAGGGCGACCGTGAGGTAGCGCGTGTACTGCGTGATCTTGGCCATCCCCGCCTCGCCCTCCTTCTGCAACCGCTCGAGCGACGGGATGACGACCGTCATGAGCTGCAGGATGATCGAGGCCGTGACGTACGGCATGATGCCCAGCGCGAAGAGCGAGAAGCGGGAGAGCGCCGAGCCGGAGAAGAGGTTGAGCAGGCCGAGCACGCCCGAACCCGCCGAGCCGTTGAAGAACTGCTTGAGCTGGTCCTGCGCCACGCCCGGCGCGGGAACGAACGAGCCGAAGCGGTAGATCGCGAGCACCCCGGCGGTGAAGAGCACGCGCCGACGCAGCTCGGGGACACGCCAGGCATTGGAAAGCCAGGTGAACACCTACTCCTCCGTCGCTTCCGCCTCGTCTGAGGCTTCGCGGCCGGGCTCGTCGGAGACCTCTTCTCCTGCTTCGGCGGCGTCCGGCTGCTCCTCGGCCGTGGCCTCGGGCTCCTCGGCGGCCTCGGGCTTCGCCTTGCGGTGCCGCACCTTCTTTACCTTCGGCTCGCGCAGGAGCTCGACGGTGCCGCCTGCCGCCTCGATCTTCTCGCGCGCCGACGCCGAGATCGCATGGACGCGAACCGTGAGCTTCTTCGTCACCTCGCCGACCCCGAGCAGCTTCACGTCGGTGCGCGTGTTCTTGATCAGGCGCTTCTCGACGAGCGTCTCGGGCGTCACCTCGTCGCCGGCGTCGAACCGGTCGAGGTCGCGCAGGTTGACGGGATGCATGTAGGTGCGGAACGGCCCGATCGGCATCGCGTCCTTCGACGTGGCGCCGCGCAGCTTGCCGAGCCGCATGTAGATCGGCGTCTGGCCGCCCTCGAAGCCCGCCCGCATCTTGTGGGAGCCGGAACGGGACTTCTGCCCCTTGATGCCGCGCCCGGAGTAGCGGCCCTTGCCGGAGCCGAGGCCCCGGCCGACGCGCTTGCGGTCCTCACGTGGCTGCGCGGGCGAGAGGTTCGAGAGGCTGAGCTGCTTGTCCGGCATTAGGCGTTCTCGATCTTCACGAGGTGGCGAACCTTGCGGAGCATGCCGGCGAGCACCGGGGACTCCTCGTGCTCGGCGCTGCGGCCGATGCGGCCGAGGCCGAGCGCACGCAGGGTACCCCGGTGCCGCCCGGACTGCCCGATCTGGGACCGGACCTGGGTGATGCGAAGCCTGGCCACTAGGAGTCGTCCTTCTTGCGCCGGAGCCCGCGGCGCTTCGGCTTCTGCTCGGCTGCGGGCTCCGCGGGGACCTCGGGCTCTGCGGGAGCCTCGGGCTCTGCGGGGGCCTCGGGCTCTGCGGGAGCCTCGGCTTCCGGCTCGGCTGCAGGCTCGGCCTCGGCGGCCGGCTCCTCGGCAGGAGCCTCCTCGACCGCGGGCACCTCGGCGGCCGGCTCCTCGGCGGGAGCCTCCACGGCAGGAGCCTCTTCGACCACCTGCGGCGCCTCCTCGACGACTGCGGCTGCGAGCGCGGCTTCCTCGAGCGGAGCCTGGGCCTCCGCCTCGGGCTCCTCCTCGGCCGGACGCCTGGCGGGCAGCGGCAGCACCTCGCTGATGCGCTTGCCACGGATCCTGGCCACGTCCTCGGGCCGGCGCAGGTCCTGCAGCGCGGCGACCGTCGCCTTCGCCATGTTGATCGGATTCGTCGTGCCGAGGCTCTTGGCGAGCACGTTGCGGACGCCGCCGAGCTCGAGCACCGCGCGCACGCCGCCGCCGGCGATGACACCGGTTCCCTCGGAGGCGGGACGCAGCAGGACCCGGGCGGCGTCGAACCGGCCGAGCACCTCGTGCGTGATCGTCGAGCCGTGCTTCGGCACGGTGAACATGTTCTTCTTCGCGTCCTCGACGGCCTTCGTGATCGCGAGCGGAACCTCGCGCGCCTTGCCGTAGCCGAGGCCGACGCGGTCGACCTCGTCGCCGACGACGACGAGCGCCGTGAACGAGAAGCGGCGGCCGCCCTTGACGACCTTCGCGACGCGGTTGATCTCGACGACACGCTCCTTGAGCTCGCGCGTCTCGGTGTACTCGGTCGCTCCCATCAGAACTGCAAGCCTCCTTCGCGGGCGCCGTCGGCGAGCGCCTTCACACGTCCGTGGTAGAGGTAGCCGCCGCGGTCGAAGACGCACGTCTCGACGCCGGCGCTCTTCGCCGCCGCCGCGAGCGCCTTGCCGACCGCCTCGGCCTGCGCGGTCTTGTCGCCCTTGAACGACTTGGCGAGGGCGAGATGCGACGCCGACGCGACCGTCCGTCCTGCGTCGTCGTCGATCAGCTGCGCCTCGATGCCGCGATTCGAGCGGAAGACGGTCAGGCGGGGCCGCTCGGCCGTGCCGCGCACCTTCGCGCGCACGCGCCGGTGCCGCCGCTCGCGGGCTTCTCTCACGGTCAGGCTAGGCACGCTTGCCCACCTTCCTGCGGACGTACTCGCCTTCGTAGCGGATGCCCTTGCCCTTGTACGGCTCGGGCGGGCGCACCTTGCGGATCTCGGCAGCCGTCTGGCCGACCATCTGCTTGTCCGTTCCCTTGACGAGGATCTCCGTCGGCGTCGGCACCTCGAAGGTGATGCCGGTGCGCGGCTTGACCGTGACAGTGTGCGAGTAGCCGACGTTGAGCTCGAGGTCGGTGCCCTTGAGCGCGGCGCGGTAGCCGACGCCCTGGATCTCCAGCTTCTTCTCGAATCCCTGGGTGACGCCCTGGACCATGTTCGCGACGAGCGTCCGCGTCAGCCCGTGCAGCGCGCGGTCCTCGCCGCGTTCCGTCGGCCGCGTGACGACGACCTCGCACTCCCGCTGCTCGATCTTCATGCGCGACGGCACCTGCTGCTGGAGCGTGCCGAGCGGCCCGGCGACCGCCACGCGGGCAGGCTCGATCGTGACGGTCACGCCGTCGGGGATCGAGATGGGTGCTTTGCCGATTCTGCTCACTGTCGTAAAAGATGCACTGCGTTACCAGATGAAGGCCACCACTTCGCCGCCGATGCCGCGCTCCTGCGCGGTGCGGCTCGTGACGAGTCCGGAGGACGTCGAGAGGATCGCGACGCCCATTCCGCCGAGCACGCGCGGAAGACGGTCCTTCCGGGCGTAGACCCTGCGGCCCGGCTTCGACACGCGCTTCAGGCCGGAGATGACCCGCTCGCGGTTGCGGCCGAACTTGAGGTCGACGACCAGGGTATCGAAGGACTCTCCCTTCTCCACGTGGTAGTCGCGGATGTAGCCCTCCTCCTTGAGGAGGCGCGCGATCTCGACCTTCATCCTCGAGCTCGGCATGGCCGCGTGCTCGTGCAGCGCCTTGTTGGCGTTGCGGATGCGGGTCAGCATGTCTGCGATCGGATCGGTCAGCACCGTTCTCTCCTACCAGCTCGACTTCGTCATGCCGGGGATCGCGCCCTGGTGCGCGAGCTCGCGGAGGCAGATCCGGCAGAGGCCGAACTTGCGGAAGACCGCGCGCGGGCGGCCGCACCGGTTGCAGCGCGTGTAGTTGCGCACCTTGTACTTCTGGGGTCGCCGCTGTTTGACGACGAGTGACGTCTTCGCCATTACTGCTGCCTCCCTTCGCCGTCCGCTGCGAACGGCAGGCCGAGGGCCCGCAGCAGCGCGAGGGCTTGCTCGTCGTTCTCGGCGCTCGTCGTGATCGTCACGTCGAGCCCGCGGACCTGCTGGATGTCGTCGTAGTTGATCTCCGGGAAGATGAGCTGCTCGCGGATGCCGAGCGAGAAGTTGCCGCGACCGTCGAGCGAGCGCGGATTGAGGCCGCGGAAGTCGCGGATCCTGGGCAGCGCGATCGAGACGAGGCGGTCGAGGAACTCGTACATCCGCGCCCCGCGCAGCGTCACGCGGGCGCCGACGGCCATTCCCTCGCGCACCTTGAACTGCGCGATCGACTTGCGGGCCCGCCGGATCTGGGCGCGCTGGCCGGCGATCGTCGTCAGCTCCTCGAGCGCGGAGTCGAGCAGCTTCGAATCGGTCTTCGCCTCACCGACGCCCATGTTGAGCGTGATCTTCTCGATGCGCGGTGCCTGCATGACCGAGTCGAGCCCCAGCTCCTCCTTGAGGCGCGGCCGGATCTCGTTCTCGTACTGCTCCTTCAGGCGCGGCGTGTACGTGTCGGCGACGGCACTCATGTCCGGTCGATCTCCTCGCCGCAGCGCTTGCACACGCGCACACGAACCTTCCTGTCCTTGACGGTCTTCTCGATCGTCCCGACGCGGGTCGGCTTGCCGCACACGGGGCAGACGACCATGACGTTCGAGACGGGGAGCGGCGCGGCCAGGCCGATGATCCCCCCCGGGGTCATTCCGCCACCGCCGAGTCCGGTCGTGTTCTGGATGGGCCGCGGGCGGCGGTGCCGCTTGACGACGTTGATGTTCTCGACGACGACTCGCCCCTGCTTGGGAAGCGCTTCGAGCACGCGTCCCTCCTTGCCCGCGTCCTTGCCGCGCAGGATGTGCACGACGTCGCCCTTTCTCACTTTCATGGTCTGAGCCACTGTCAGAGCACCTCCGGAGCAAGGCTGACGATCTTCATGAAGT
>JBJMKE010000029.1:0-31843 GCA_045806005.1 Gaiellaceae bacterium | reverse complement strand
CGCGACCTCCGGCGTGACAGGCCGGCGTTCTAACCAACTGAACTACGCCCCCGGGGACGGCCCAGTGTAGCGCCCTCCACCGGTTCCGCCTCTACGCTGGCGCGGTGGACCCGTCGACTGGATCGCGATCGGGATCGTGGGTCTCGCGGCGCTCGGCGGCTATCGGCGCGGTCTCGTCGTCAGCGCGTTCTCGCTCGTCGGGCTCGCGGTCGGCGCCTACATCGGCTCTCGCGTGGCGCCCCACCTCCTGCACGGCGGCTCGAGCTCCAGGTGGACGCCGGTCGCGGGGCTCGTCGGCGCGGTGCTCGGCGGCGTCCTCTTCCAGATCGGGGCTCTCCACGCCGGCTCCTTCGTCCGCGGCGGCCTCCGCCTGAGCCCGCTGCGGATGCTCGACTCGGCCGGCGGGCTCCTGCTCGGTGTCGCCATCGGGCTCGCGATCGTCTGGGTCGGATCCTCGGTCGCGCTGCTGACGCCGGGGGAGACGAGCCTGCGCTCGCAGGTCGAGCGCTCGGCGATCGTGAAGCGGCTCAACTCCGCGCTCCCGCCGCGCACGCTCCTCAACCTGCTCGCGCGGATCGACCCGTTCCCGTCGATCGCCGGCCCGAGCCCGCCCGCGCTGGCTCCGAGCGCGGGCGTCCTGCGCGACCCCTCGATCCGGCAGGCGAGCGAGCGGGTCGTCAAGGTGCTCGGGACGGCGTGCGGCGTCGGCGTCGAGGGGAGCGGCTGGTTCGCCGGGGGCGACCTCGTGGTCACGGCCGCGCACGTCGTCGCGGGCGCGCGCGACACGATCGTCCAGATCCCCGGAGACAGGCTCTCTCACCCGGTCGACCTCACCGTGCTCGACGTCCACAACGACGTCGCCGTGCTGCGCGTCCCCGGCGCCGACGAGAAGCCGTTGCGGCTCGCGGATCCGCATTCCGGCGCCGCCGTCGCGATCCTCGGCTACCCGCTCGATGGGCCGCTCGGCGCGACCGCGGGGCGGATCGGGAACACGGCCACGGTGCTGACGCAGGACGCGCTCGGGCACGGGCCGGTGGAGAGGACGATCACGGCCGTCGCCGGGAAGGTCGAGCATGGCAACTCGGGCGGGCCGGCGGTCGATCGGGCGGGCGCGGTGGAGTCGACGATCTTCGCGGCGCGCGTCGGCTCGTCGAGCGGCTACGGCGTGCCGGCGTCGATCCTGCGCAGCGATCTCGCCCGAGCCGGCACGCAGACGGTGCCGCCGGGCGCCTGTGCTCCCTAGCCGAGCGGCTCCGGGAGGAGCTCGACGACGTCGAGCGGCCGACGGAACGGCGCAACGACGTAGACGCCGCCCGCGACCGCGCGCGCGCCTTCGATCAGCTCCTGCCCGAGCGCGAGGCCGACGTCGCGCGCGGCGGGGCCGGCGGCGCGATACCGCTCCTGCACGTGCTCCGGGACGACGATGCCGGGCACCTCGTTGTGGACGCGGACGAGCGTCTCGGTCGTCCGGATCGGCCAGACGCCGACGAGCACCGGCACCGGCCACGCGCCCCCGATCCGCTCCCGGAACGCGTCGAGGGACTCGAGATCGAACAGGATCTGGGTCATCGCGAACCGCGCTCCCGCGGCGACCTTGCGGTGGAAGCGCTCGGCCTCGAGCCCGAGGTCGTCGGCGGTCGGGTTGACGGCGGCGCCGGGGAAGAACGTCGTCGGCGCGTCGATGGCGCGGCCGTGCCAGTCCTCGCCCGCGTTGAGCTTCGCGATCAGCTCGACGAGGCCGATCGAGTCGACCTCGTAGACACCGTGCGTGCCCGGGTAGTCGCCCGCTTCGGGCGGATCGCCCGTCACCGCGAGGATGTTCCGCACTCCCTCCGCGTGCGCGCCGAGGAGAAGCGACTCGAGCCCGGTGATCGTCGTGTCGCGCGGCGTCTGGTGCGGGATCGTCTCGACGCCCGTGAAGCGCTCGATCGCGACCGAGGCCATGATCCCGCTCATCCGCGCCCGCGCCCGGGGGTTGTCGTTGACGTCGACGAACTGGGCGCGGCCCGACTCCCGCACGGCGCGCGCCGCCTCGATCAGCGCCTCGGGATTCGCCCCCAGCGGCGGGTCGACCTGGACGGAGACCGCGAACTCGCCCGCGCTCAGCATCCGCGCGAGCTCTGTCTCGCCGGTCGCCGGCTCGAAGGGCGCCGCCTGTTCGCGCTCGTGGACGAGGAACGAGCCGGCGGGACGGCGGTCCGCGTCGACCGCCTCCCGGATCGCGGCGACCTGCGCCGGCGTCGTCCCGCAGCACCCGCCGATCAGCCGCGCGCCGAGCGCACGCGCCTGCGCGGCGAACTCGGCGAAGTACCCGGGCGTAGCGTGGGGGAAGACGATCCGGTGCCCGGTCATGCTCGCGAGGCCGACGTTCGGGAGCGCCGCGAGGGCTGCTCCGTCCCTGCCCATGCGGGCCAGAGCGGCCAGGGCCGCCGCGGGGCCGGCGCCGTGGTTGGCGCCGAAGGCGGCGAGGCCGAGCGGGCGCAGCCGGGCCGCGGCGTCCTCCGCCCGCACGCCGGCGAGCGTCTCTCCCTGTGCGTCGAAGGTCAGCAGCGCGACGAGCGGCAGCGCGGAGACGGACCGGATCGCGCCGATCGCGGTCTCGAGCTCGTCCAGGTCGTAGAACGTCTCGACCATGAACAGGTCGACGCCCCGGCCCTCGAGCACCCTCGCCTGCTCGGCAAAGAGCTCGGCCGGATCCGAGCGGGCAAGCTCGACGTCCCCGAGCGGCCCGATCGAGCCGGCGATGAACACGTCCCGGCCCGCGACCTCGCGCGCCTCCCGCGCGACGCGCACGGCCGCGGCGTTGATCGACTCGAGCTCGTCGCCGAGGAACTGCCGCGCGAGCTTGGCCCGGTTCGCTCCGAAGCTGTTCGTCTCGATCAGCTCGGCGCCGGCCCGGATGAAGCCGAGATGCACCTCGAGCACGCTCTCCGGCGAGCGGAGGTTCGCCTCCTCCGGGCAGCGAAGATCGGGCACCGCGCTCGAGAGCAGCGCGCCCATGCCGCCGTCGGCGACGATCGGCGTCTCCGACGCGAGCCGCTCCTCGAACCTGCTCATGCCCCGTGCAGGGTGCGGCCTTCCATCCCGCCCGCCACGGTCACGAGCTCGCCGGTGACGTGACCGGAGAGCTCGTCGGAGGCGAGCACGACCACGGCCCGCGCGATGTCCTCCGCGAGCGCGACCTTGCGCAGGGCCATCGTCCGGCTGATGCGGTTCACGAGCTCCTCGTCGAGCTCGCCGCGCGTCATCGGGGAGTAGGTCCAGCCCGGCGCGACGGCGTTCACGCGACCGCGCGGCGCGATCCGCACGATCTCGTTCTTGAGGCTGAGGAGCAGCCCGACCTGGATCGCGGCCTTGGCCGCCGCGTAGTCGGCGTGCCCGGCCTCGCCGAAGCGCCCGGCGGTCGAGCCGACGAGGACGAGGCTGCCGTGGCCGCTTCCCTCGACGAGGCGGAGAAACCCGCGCGCCGTGAGGAAGGTCGCCGTGAGGTTCGTGCGCAGCGTCGCCTCCCACCGCTCGAGCGGCAGCTGCCAGACGGGCTCGTCGGCGCGGGGCCAGAAGCCTGCGACCGCGGCGCAGACCTCGACCTCGCCCGCCAGCGAGAAGAGCTCGTCCACCTGTGCCTCGTCGGTCAGGTCGGCCTGGATCGCCAGGCCGCCCACCTCCGCGGCGAGCTCCTCGGCCCGCTCCTGGCTCGTGTTGTAGTGGACGACGACTCGCGCGCCCTCGGCTGCGAACGCGCGCACGCACGCCGAGCCGATTCCGCCGGCCCCACCGGTCACGAGGACGCCCTTCCCGGTCAGGCCCGTCTCCACGGCGTGACGTTATCGTCCCGCCGGTGCGCGTCCACATCATCAGCGACATGGAGGGCGTCGCCGGGATCGTCAAGTGGCAGCAGGTCTCCGGCGGCGAGACGCTCTACGACGAGGGGCGCGTCCTCTATACCGAGGAGATCAACGCCGCGGTGCGCGGCGCGAAGGCGGCCGGCGCGACCGAGATCGTCGTCATGGACAACCATGGCGCCGGCGGCGCCTACAGCTTCAACTCGCTGCTGCCGGACCGGCTCGATCCCGCCTGCGAATACGTCGTGCAGGAGGAGTGGACGGAGTACACGGGCTTCCTCGAGTCCGGCTGCGACGCCTGCCTCCTCGTCGGCATGCACGCGATGGCGGGCATCGCCGACGGCGTCCTCTCGCACACGGTCTCGGGGCAGGCATGGCAGAACCTCCGCTTCAACGGCACGCTCGTCGGCGAGACCGGGATCAATGCGGCGATCTGCGGTCACTGGGGCGTGCCCGTCGTGCTCGTAACGGGTGACCGCGCCGTCTGCCGGGAGGGGCGGGAGCTGCTCGGCGACGGGCTCACGACGGTCGAGGTGAAGGAGGGGCTCGGCCGCTTCAGCGCCCGCATGAAGACCCCCGCCGAAGCGCGCGAGCTGATCGAAGAAGGCGCGCGCGCGGCGCTCTCCGACCTCTCGGCCGTGCCGCCGTACGACCCGGGAAAGCCGTGCGAGATCGAGATCGAGTTCACCTCGCCCGACCGCCTCCAGGAGTACGCCAACCGCAAGGGCGTCGAGGTGACCGGCGGCCGCACGCTCGTCGCACGCGGCGACGACTGGTGGTCGGCGTGGTCGAGCTTCTTCTTTTAGGAGGCCTTGGCGAAACAATGGCTGTGCCGCAGGGCCGCGCTGGACGCCGCGACTCCTCGCTTCGCTCGTCGGCCGGCTACGCCGGCTGCTGCGTCCTCGGTCGCGTCCGTAGCCTGCGGCTACGAACGCTCCCTGCGTCCTTGCCTCGCGACGCCCATCGCACCCCTGCGACGAGCACCGTTCCGCCAAGACCTCCTAGCCGTGCCGCGATACGGTCGCTCCATGATTCGCGAGGCCACGGACGAGGATGTCGAGGCGATCGCCGCACTGTCCCGGGCAGCCGACGATGCCCGGGTCGTCTCGGCGGAGGGGCTCCTGCACAGCCGGCGAACGCGGCCGGAGCGCGCGCGACAGCTCGAGCTCGTCGCAGTGGCCGACGGGGCGGTCGTCGCGATGGGGAACGCGGGCCTCAACACCTGGACGAGCACGGAAGGCGCAGCGTGGGCGTTCGTCACGGTCGATGCGGCGCACAGGAGGCGCGGAATCGGAGACGAGCTCGGCCGGCGGCTGCTCGACCACTTGCGCGAGGTCGGAGCGACGAAGGCCACCTCGTTCTTCCGCTGGACGGAGGAGGGCGAGCGGTGGGCCGTCGCGCGGAGCTGGTCGCGGCTCCTCGGCGGGCCTCTGATCGCCCTCGACCCTCGCCTCGTGCCGGCGCCCGAGCTCCCGAACGGCTACCGGTTGGTGCCGGCGGCGGAGGTGGAGGCCGGGGCGGTGTTCGAGGCGGTCAGGGAGACGGCGCTCGACGAGCCGACGCCGGTCCCGAACGACGCCTTCGAGTTCGACGACTTCCTCCGCGAGTGGGAGGAGCCCGACCACGATCGCGAGTCGGGCACCGTCGTGCTCGACGAGGGCGGGCACGTGGTCGCCTTCTCGTTCCTCAACACCGCCGGCGACCGCGCCAATCACGGCTTCACCGGCACCGTGCGCGAGCATCGGGGCCGTGGGCTAGCGACCGCGGCCAAGCGGAGGACGCTGCGCGCCGCCGCGGAGCGCGGCGTGACGCGCGTGACGACGTCGAACGCCGAGGAGAACGCGGCCATGCGCGAGATCAACCGCAAGCTCGGCTTCGAGCCGATCGGCGAGCACGTGATCTTCGGCCGCGACGTCTAGCGGGATCCGGCGTTCGCCGGTTCGACGATCCCGAGTCCTTCGACGAGCGTGAAGAAGGCGCGCGCGAACGGGGACGCCTCGCTGCGGGCGCGCACCTCGTCCCAGTCGATCTGCTCGCGCAGCGCCCGCGCGTAGCTGAGCAACTGGGCGTAGTCCGGCTCCTGCTCGTTGAGGGCGAGGAGCTTCGTCGACATCACGTCCTCGAGGGTGAAGACGTGGACACGCACCGCGGCGACCTCGAGCAGCGGCGCGCGCTCGATCGTCTCGTCGGTGATCGGCCCACCGGACGGCGCGAAGATGAGGTCGATGAGGGTGCCGTTCTCGTGCCAGGCCTTGTACAGCCAGCCCTCGGGTGGACGCTCCGTGCGGAGGCCGGCCTGCTCCATCGCCTCGAGCGCCGCGTCGGCGTCCTCCGGCTTGATCATGAAGTCGACGTCGTGCTCGCTCTTCGGGCCGCCGCGCGCCCACGCCGCGAGTCCACCGCCGAGGACGAACGGGATCTCGCTCTGCTGCAGCGCTCCGGCGCCCACTCTCATGGCATCGAGCAGCTCCTCGAAGGTCGGCTCGGGCATCGTCGGGTCGTTTCCGCTTTGCCCGATCGCGCAACATGAGGCTCCGTGGTTCGCGTAGCCGCAGCGGCGGATATCCACGCCTCGGACGTGACCCGCGAGCGGGTCGAGCGCGCCTTTGCAGAGCTCGCCGGGGAGGCGGACGTCGTCCTCCTCGCGGGCGACCTGACGACGAGCGGCGAGCCGGAGCAGGCACAGGTGATCGCGGATGCGTGCCTGCAGCTCGACGTGCCGATCTTCGCCGTGCTCGGCAACCACGACCATCACGAGGGGAGAGCCGGCGAGGTGGAGGACGTGCTGAGCGAGGCCGGCGTGCGGATCCTCGACCGGGCCTGTGCGAGCTGCGAGGTGGACGGGCTCGAGCTCGGCGTGGTGGGGACGAAGGGCTTCGTCGGCGGCTTCCCCGGCTCGGCGCTGCCGGACTTCGGCGAGCCGCTGCTTCGCCGGGTCTACGCCGAGACGAGCGCCGAGGCCGAGGCGATCGCGCGCGGGCTGCAGGCGATCGTGCACTGCGACCTGCGGATCGTGCTCCTGCACTACTCGCCCGTCGTCGACACGCTCGAGGGCGAGCCGCCCGGCATCCACACGTACCTCGGCTGTGAGCGGCTGGCGACGCCGATCGCCGAGAACGGGGCCGACCTCGTCCTGCACGGACACGCCCACGCGGGCTCGTTCGAGGGCTGCATCGGCGACATCCCCGTCTACAACGTCGCCGTCCACGTGACGGGCCGCAACTTCTGGATCTTCGAGCTCGACGGCAGCGGCGTGCGGCGCGGGGGCGAGGTCGTGGAGGTTCGCGAGCCTCCTGCGTAGCTAGGTTGGGGGCGTGGGTCGGGTCGTCCGCATCTCGATCGCGCCGGTGAAGGCGCTGCACGTCGTCAATCCCGACGAGGTGGAGCTCGGCCCCGCCGGCGTCGCCGGCGACCGTCGCTTCTGGCTCGTCGACGGGGACGGCAGGCTCGTGAACGACAAGAAGCGCCCGCTGCTTCTGCGCGTCCGTCCCGCGTGGGACGAGGCGACGCGGCGGCTCGTCCTCACCTTCCCCGACGGCAGCGAGGTGGACGGCGTCGTCGAGCCCGGGGAGCCGGTCGAGGCGGAGATGTACGGGCGGCCGCACCCGGCGCGTGCGGTTCCCGGGCCGTGGGAGGAGGCGCTGTCGGACTACGCGGGCGAGCCGCTGACGCTGCTCTGGTCGGAGGGCGGCGCCGTCGACCGGGGCGTCGGCGGCGGCGCGGTGACCCTGATCTCCCAGGCCTCCCTCGAGCGGCTGGGGCAGGAGGCCGGCGTGACGGAGCCGGTCGACGGCCGCCGCTTCCGGATGCTGTTCGAGATCGACGGGATCGGTGCGCACGAGGAGGACGAGTGGTTCGGCCGCCGCGTCGAGATCGGAGACGCCGTCGTGGCGTTCGTCGGCGACGTCGGCCGCTGTGTGGTGACGAAGAAGAACCCGGACACCGGCGAGCACGATCTCGAGACGCTGGACACGCTCGCGGCCTACCGGCGGGAGGGGCGGACCGAGCCGCTGCCGTTCGGCGTGCACGGCGCTGTCGTCCAGCCGGGACGGGTGCGGGTCGGCGATCCCGTGCGCCCGGTCGTGCGCGAGCCCGTCGAGACATAGCAGAATCGCTATCCTCTCGTCATGGCGGCGAGAGCGCGGAAGAAGGCTCAGGCACCGGCGAAGGGACCGGTCGAGCGGCTGCACGAGCGGATCGTCGCGGGTGACCGCGGCTGGTTCTTCGCCCAGATCGCCGACCGCGTCGCCGAGCGGCGCGGCGCGATCGGCCTCTCCCAGCGCGAGCTCGCCGAGCTCTGCGGCACGACCCAGTCGGCGATTGCACGGCTCGAGCGCGGCGGCCGCCCGCCGCGGATCGACACGCTGCTCCGCATCGCGGAGGCCCTCGACTGCGAGCTGGTCGTCGAGCTCGAACCCCGCAAGTAACAGACTGTTACTAGGTTGGACATGTCCCGGATCGTGGTCGCGGTCGCCGGGGACTCGATCTCGGCGGGCTCGCCGCTGTGGGATCCCGACGAGGCTGTCCGCGCGCGGATCCCGGCGGTGGACGAGCGGAGCCAGTGGCAGTTCTGGGCGGCCCATGCGGACCCGCGGCTCGAGTTCCGGACGACTGCGGTCTACGGCGAGCGCACGGATCAGATCGCCCGCAGGCTGGAGCTCGTCCTGTCAGGCGCCGACGTGCTCGTCGTGCAGGGCGGCATCAACGACGTCGTGCAGCAGCAGCCGCTCGAGGATGCCGCCGCTAACCTCGAGACGATGCTCGCGCGCGGCCGCTCCGCCGGGCTCGCGCTCGCCCTGGCCGACGTGCTGCCGTGGAACAACGGAGACGCACGGGCAGCGGAGGACATCGCGAGCCTGAACGCGCTGATTCGTGGGCTCGCCGTGGCCGCGGACGCAACGCTCCTCCCCTTCCACGACACGCTGGTGGATCCGGCTGAGCCGCACCGCATGCGCCCCGGATCGACGGACGACGGCGCCCACCCCTCCGTCGAGGGCCACCGGCTCCTCGGCGAGCGCGCCTTCCACCTCCCCAAGTAACAAAGACGGGGCCGGTTCAGACGTCGAGCTCTAGCCCGTCGTAGGCGCGCTCGACGTCGTCCGGGAGCGGCAGCTCGTCCGGGCGGTGGATGATCACGAGCCTGCTGGCGCCCGACGTCTCGAATGCCTCCTGCGCCTCGTCCCAGGTGAGATGCCCGCGGAGGCCCTGCTCGGCCTGGGCGAGGGTCGCCTCGCAGAGAAAGAGGTCGGCCTTGCGCGCGAGGTTGATCAGGCCTGGGCACGGGGCCGAGTCGGCGCTGTAGGCGAGCGTCCGCCCGTCGCTCGTGACGCGCAGGCCGTAGCTCTCGAGCGCGTAGTGGAGCATCCGGTAGGCGGCGAGCTCGAAGCCGGCGGCGGAGAACGGAGTCCTCTCCTCGTACTCGTGCACGTCGAAGAGCTCGAGTATCGCGTTCGCGTAGAGGACGGGATCGAGCCCGTGCAGGGTCTCGCGGCCGCCGCGCGGCAGCCACAGCTCGGGCGCGGGCACCTCGCGCCCCGCGCCGAAGAGGCCGCCGAACGCCCACGGCACGAGGTCGCCCCAGTGGTCGAGGTGGAAGTGCGTGATCACGATCGCGTCCACCTGTGGCCAGCCCTCGAGCCGGCGGAGTCGGGGCAGCACGCCGGGCCCGCAGTCGAGCAGGAGCCTGCGGCCGTCCTCCTCGACGAGATAGCCCGACTGGGCGCCGCCCGGATTGGGCCAGGCCGGAGAGCAGCCGACTACCTGAACTTGCATCCGCTTATCCTTGCTGCAAGCGTCCGAGTTCGCACGGGGAAGCGCCGCACGATATAAATGCGGCCGTGAGCGTCTCGACCGACACGCTGAAGAAGGTGCCGCTGTTCGCGGGGCTCGACGACCGCGAGCTCAGCCAGATTGCCAGCAGCATGCGGGAGCGCCGCTTCAGCGAGGGCGACACCCTGACGCAGGAGGGGGCCGGCGGCGCCGGCTTCTTCATCGTCGAGGAGGGCGAGGCGGAAGTGACCGTCGGCGGCGATGCGAAGGGAACGATCGGGCCCGGCGACTACTTCGGCGAGATCGCGCTCCTCAACGACTCGCCCCGCACCGCGACCCTGACAGCCCGCACCGACATGGTCTGCTACGGCATGACGCCGTGGGATTTCCGGCCGCTCGTCGAGAGCAACTCGACGATCGCCTGGAAGCTTCTCACCGCCATGTCCGAGAAGCTGCGTTAGTCGCGCAAGCGGCGGGCGCCGTAGTAGCTGGCGCCGTACCAGCCGTGCATCGTCGTGATGCGGACGACGGCTCCGGTGTGCGGCGCGTCGATGAAGCGGCCGCTGCCGGCGTAGATGCCGACATGGCTTGCGCCGGCGAAGAAGACGAGGTCGCCCGGCTGCAGCCGCCGGCGGCCGACACGGTGGCCGCGCCCGAGGTCGGCCCAGCTCGAGTGCGGGAGCGCGATGCCGAAATGGCCGTAGACGAAGCGGACGAGTCCCGAGCAGTCGAAGCCCGTGCGCGGCGAGGCGCCGCCCCAGCTGTAGCGGACGCCGAGGAAGTGCCGTGCATAGGAGACGATGCGGCGGCCCAGCGTCTCGCGAGTCGCCGCCGGGACCGACATCAGGTGCCGCCTTCGCAGCGGCACTAGGTCCGCCAACTTCATCGGCACCGCTGTTCCGTGCGGCCCGTGGTCGGCCCGGCCCTGCAGCGGGCGCAAGAGCGCGAGTGCCAGGGCGAGGGCGATAGCGAGCAGCAGTATGAGAAGGCGGATTGGCCGCATGAAGTCGTGACTCCCGTCGATGGGTGCGGCCGTCGCATGGTGCGGCCGCTCGCTCTCGGCGTGGCCCGCAGTTCAGCACACGCGGCGGCGGCCGGTCTCACCCATCTGGGACTGGGACCACAGCTTCCGCGAGGTTGGCATAGGTTCGGCCAAAGATCCTTACAGCTCGCCCGGGAGCAGTTTGCGCGATACGCTCCCGTGCCGTGGCGGTCAGCTCATCCCTCAGCGCAAGCGGCATTCGCTGGAATCTCGGCGATCTCGCGGCCGACGCCGAGCAAGGACGGCGGGAATGGGACGAGCTCCTCACCCGCGCGCGCGACTTCGCCGAGCGTCGCCGCGGCACGGTCGGCTCCGTGGGGCCGGAGGGCCTGCGGGAACTGCTCGACGAGCTCGACGAGCTGGCGCAGGACATCTCCCGAGTCCATTTCTACGCGACCGCCCGCGAGCACACCGAGGCGATGGATCCCGAGACGAACGACCTGGCGACGCTGGCCCGCGACCGGGCCGCCGACCTCGAAAGCCTTCTTCTGTTCGTCGAGCTCGAGTGGCTGGCGCTCGAGGACGCGGAGGCGGAGTCGCTGCTCGCCGCTCCCGAGCTCGCGGCATACGCCCACCGCCTGCGGGTGGCGCGAGAGGAGAAGCCCTACGCCCTGGCCGAGGGAGAGGAGCAGGCGCTCAACGTCCGCGGCCCGGTGCTCTCGGCGTGGAGCTCGCTGCACGGTCGCGAGCTCGCGACGCTGACGGTCGAGTTCGACCCCGGCGACGGCCCGGAGCCGCACACCATCGACCGCCTGCTCTCCTACGTCCACCATCCCGACCGCGAGGTCCGGCTAGCCGCGCTCGAGCTCCTGTACGAGGCGCTGGAGGAGCTCGGAGACGTGCAGGCGGCCTGCTACGACGCGATCGTCGGCGACCGGCTCGCCATCGACCGGCTGCGCGGGATCCCCGACGTGATGTGGCCGACGAACCAGCGCAACGAGCTCGACGGAGACGTGGTCGAGACGATGATGGCGGCGATCGAGGAGCACTACCCGCTCGCCCGCCGCTGGTTCGTGCGCAAGGCGGAGGTGCTCGGGCTCGACCGGCTCCTCCTGGCCGACCAGTACGCACCCGTGGGGAGCGACCGCCGCGTCGAGTGGACGGAGGCGGTCGAGATGGTCGAGAGCTCGCTACGGGATTTCGACCCGCGGCTGGCCGAGATCTTCCTCACCTGCCTCGAGCGCGGCCACGTGGACGCCGAGCCGCGTCCCGGCAAGGTCGGCGGCGCCTACTGCAACTCGATCTCGAAGCGCGTCCTCCCGTTCGTGCTCCTCAACTACACCGACCAGCTCCGCGACGTCGTCACGCTCGCGCACGAGTTCGGCCACGCCGTGCACGGGACGCTTGCCCTCGAGCGGCAGGCCTACCGCTCGTACCACACCGGCCTGGCGATGGCCGAGGTGCCCTCGACGTTCGCGCAACTGCTCGCCGTCGAGCGGCTGATCGACCAGGAGGAGGATCAGGCCACGCGCGTGATGCTCCTCGCCGACCGCGCCGAGGGGGCGATGGCCTCGATCTTCCGCCAGACGATGATGGCGCGGTTCGAGCAGCGGGCGTACGGCGTCCGCGCCGAGGGGAAGGGGCTGACGAGGGACCGGCTCTCGGAGATCTGGATCGAGGAGAACGAGCGCTACTACGCCGACTCGCTCGAGCTGCCCGAGGGCTACCGGCTCGGCTGGTCGTACATCCCGCACTTCATCCACGTGCGTTTCTACACGTACGCCTACGCGTTCGCCCACCTCGTCGCGTTCACGCTCGCGGCCCGGTACCGCGAGGACCCCGAGCGGTTCGTGCCGGCGTACCTCGACTTCCTCGGGAGCGGCGCCTCGCGCTCGCCCCAGGACCTGCTGGCGTCGATCGGCGTCGACCTACGCAACCCGCAGACCTGGGCCGACGCCTTCGCCGAGTTCGATCGCTGCGTGACGGAGGCCGAGCAGGGCGTCGCGGCCCTCTAAGGCCGGTAGCAGCTACCGCCGCACGAGGGTCGCGACTTCCTCGCGAGTGTGTGTCCGCACCGCTCGCGGAGCGGCTTCGCCTCGTTACGTTCTCGTGAAGGTGCCTGCTACCGGCCTCACGCGGGGCGTAGCAGGGTTACGGCGCGGCCTCGGCGCCGACAGGGTTCAAACGCTTCGACCAGAGTGGCGCTTTCCGGCTCGCGCAGTTCCGTTGTCCCCGGGCGAAGAGCGCAGCTCTTCGCCCGGAGCGCGAGCTAGGCGGCGGCGAAGCCCTCGCGGCGGAGGAGCTCGCGGGCTCGGGCGGCGTTGGCGGCGCCCGCGACGAGGATGACGAGCACGCCGCCGTATTCGGGGGAGACGTGGCGCAGCTCGAAGTCCTCGAGATTGATCTGGGCGGCGCCGAGGATCTGGGTGATCCGGGCCAAGACGCCGGGGCGGTCCGGGACGCGGACGCGGATCCGGTTCAGCTGGGCCGGCTCGGTCTGGTAGGCGAACGAGTCGAGGCGCTCCCGCGCCGTCGCGGCGGTGGCGATCGAGGACTCGATCGAGTCGCGGTCTCCCGCCCGTAGCGACCGCTCGAGCTCGTCCAGCGAGGCGCGGAACCCGTCGAGGGCCGCCGCGATCTCGTCGGCGTTGCCGAGGAAGATGTCGCTCCACACCGCCGCGTTGGCGCCGGCGAGCCGCGTCATCTCCTGCAGCGAGGCGCCGGCGAAGGCCAGCGGCGCGTCGTCGTCTGCCGCCGCCGCCGCGACGCGCAGCATGAGGACGTTTGCGAGCGCATGGGGGAGATGGCTCGTGAGGGCGAGCAGCCGGTCGTGCGCCTCGGCCTCCGTCCGGACGGCGCGCGCCCCGAGTGAGGCCACGAAGCGCTCCACGAGCGCCAGGCTCTCGGCCGAGGAGGCGCCGGTCGGCGTCAGGAACCAGGTGGCGGCGTCGAACAGATCCGCGGACGCGCGAGCAGGGCCGCCGGTCACGCCGCCGGCGACGGGATGACCGGGGACGAAGCGGGGATCGGTGACGGAGGCGAGCGGACGCTTCGTCGACGCGACGTCCGTGACCACCGTGTCGCTTCCGGCGGCGGCCAGCACCGCCTGCACGACGGCTGGTGCGGCGCCGACCGGCACCGCGACTACCACGAGCTCGGCGTCGGCCACAGCCTCGGCGAGCGAGGCCGCCGGCTCGAGCGCGCCGCGGGCCGCCGAGCCTTCGAGCACCGCGCGGTCGGCGTCGAAGCCGCGGCAGCGGGCGCGCGTGCGCCCGGCGGCGAGGGCGACGGACGTGCCCACGAGCCCGGTGCCGACGACGGCCAGCCGTTCGACCGCCCGCGGCCGCTCGGTCATGGTCGCCGGCGCCTGCGGGGCGCGCCGCTCCGCCGCGACCTCCTGCTTCAGCACGTCCAACACGGCCGAGAAGATCGACCTGACGGCCCGCTCGGACAGCGGCCCCGGATTCGTCTCGACGAGCGCCTGCAGCAGCTCGGCCTCCCGCTCCGGGTCGATCCAGCGCTCCCCCACGGCGTCCTTGACGTCGCGGACGGACGCGACGAGCTCGAGCCGCCGGTTGAGGAGCTCCAGCAGGCGCCGGTCGAGCTCCGAGATCTCCGTGCGGAGTTCCTCGAGCCCGCTCATGAGCGGTGCTTCTCCCCGGCCTGGACCGCGACGGAAAGCCGGTTCGCCGGCGGCGCCAGCGGACAGACCCAGCCCGGGTCGTAGGAGCAGGACGGGTTGTACGCGAAGTTAAAGTCGAGCACGAGCCGCCCGTCCTCTTCCCCGAGATCCGCTCCCTTCACCGTGTCGAGCAGGTAGCGCCCGCCGCCGTACGTCTCCGTCCCGCTCGTCGGGTCGCGGAAGCTGAGAAAAACCCCGCCGCCGTAGCTCGCGAGCCAGTCGAGCTCAAGGGTCAGCGGCTCGCCGCGCAGCTCGAAGTGCGCTCGAGCAAAGGGCGTGAACAGCATCGGCTCCGGGCCGCTCGTCTCGATCGCCTGGGGAGCCGCCTCGAGATCCTCGAGCTCGGCGAGGACTCGCGCCTCGGCGTCGTAGTCGTAGTACTCGAGGCCGGTGTAGCCCGGCTGCGGCGACTGCGGGTGCGTGCGGAAGAGCTCGTCTCGCGTCGAACGCCACAGCTTCCATGCCGCTTCGGGATCGCCCGCGGCACGGATCTCGGCGTAGAGCGCGAAGACGCGGCGCTTCCAGTCGAGCAGCTCGAGGGTGCCGGCGACCGCCATGCTGCGACGCTACCGCGCGAGCTCTCGCATGCGCGAGACGGCGCGGCCGAGCGAGGCCTCGTCGAACAGGTACGGAGCCGCGTTCGCCACGTAATGCAGAGGGCCGTTCAGCTCGTCGCTGCCCGCGGCGGCGTTGGCGAGATAGCGGACGGGAATCTCGTGGCAGACGACGAGCGTGACCGGCTCTTGGCGCGCGAGGAGCCGCTCGAGCGCGCCCGCGTAGCGGAGAGCGGCCTCGTCGAGGCTTTCCCCGCCGGGGAACCGCACCGTGCGGTCGTGGTGCGCCGGCGACTCGCGATACGCGTCGAGCGACGCGCCCTCGAGCTCGCCGATGCGGACGTCCCCGAGCTCCTCGTCGACGACGTGGGCCACCTCTCGCCTCCCCAGCGCGATGTTCGTCGTCTGGAGCGCGCGAGGGAACGGCGAGACGGCGACCAGGTCGATCGGCACCCCCGCGAGCTGGCTCCCGAGGCGCGTCGCCTCCTCGATTCCCTGCTCCGACAGGCCCGGGTCAAGGGCCGGGTCGCCGTTCACGACCTTGTCGACGTTGAAGAGCGATTGCCCGTGCCGCGCGACGAGGAAGAGGCGCATCGCGGCAATCTAGGTGGCCGCGGTCGACTCCGGCGGCGCAACGTCCCGCACGTCCGCCACCGGAACCGACCGCATGCTCCGGCCTTGTTTTCCGTTCAGGCGCGCATGAAACGCGCGCTCGGGTCAGCCGCGCCCGACGCGGCGCTTCGGGAACAGCCAGAAGTCCGCCACCACGCCGACGGCCCAGACCACGACCGTCCCGCCCACGAGGTCCCAGAAGCCGTTGATGTGGAGGCCGCTGACGATGAGGTCGGTCAGCCAGAGGATGAACATGGCGACGAAGAACCACGCGATGCCGAGCGTGAGGATGGCGAGGGGCAATGTCAACAGCTTGATCAGCGGCTTCACGAACGTCGCGAGGATCCCGTAGACGAGCGCCGCGAAGATGAGCGTCCCGGCCGAGCCACCGACCGTGATGCCGGCGAAGATCCAGGCGGCGATCGCGAGGGCGGCGGCGTCTACGGCCCAGCCGACGAGGATGCGAACGAGGAACGGCATGCGGCGATCGTAACGACTCACGGCCGCGCCATATTTGACACCATCCCCGGCGTCCACTCAGGGGTCACACGGAGGGGGAAGCGTATGCACCTGTCTCTTGCCCCGCGGCGCCTGGCGATCGTTGCAGTCGTCGTCTTGGGGGTCTTCGCCCTGGTCGGCGGGCTGGCGGCCGGCAGCGGCCGCACGGAGGCCGCAAAGGGCGCCGTGACACCACCGCTGTGCGTCCTTCACTCGCAGCTGTGTACGGAAGCGAACAGCCCGTGGAGCTGGAATGGCTACAACTACATCTCCGGACACGACGAGCCGTCGCTGCTCTTCTATTCGAACAAGGAGGGCTCGGGGAACTCGAACAACTATCAGCTGACCCTGCCGACGGATGCGCCGACACCGCCTGCCCAGGATGCGAGCGGCGGCACCTGGAACTTCATGCTCCACCCGGCGTTCTGGTTCGGCATGGCCATGTGCGACGACCAGTCCGCTCCGAACCCGGGAGTGCCCTGCAAGGCCGACAGCGACAAGAACATCTACACGGGAACCGATCCCAGCAAGAAGGACTACCTCGGCAACACGCCGGGCAGCGCCTTCATGGAGATGCAGTTCTATCCGCCCGGCTGGGGCGGCTTCGGAGTTGGAGTGAGCTGCGGCCCGAACAACCACCAGTGGTGCGCCGCGCTGACGATCGACAGCTTCTCGTCGAACTCGAACACCGGCGTCGCCAACAACAGCAACTGCCTCAACCAGACCGGGATCGAGTACGTCAACTACGCCATCATCACCAAGAGCGGGAACTCGCAAGGCCCGGCCGATCCGCTGAACCAGACGGCCGCTACCTTCGCGACGGGGGCGGACACGCTGGAGATGAACGCCGGCGATCAATTGACTGTCTCCATGCATGACACGAAGGCCGGCTTCCAGGTCCTGATCCACGATCTGACGACCGGAGAGACCGGCTCGATGACCGCGAGCATCGCCAACGGGTTCGGCCATCCGCTCTACCAGCCGAACGCCTCGACCTGCACCGACGAGGCGTACGCCTTCCATCCGATGTACAGCACCTCGAGCCCGGACACGCGCGTCTTGTGGGCAGCGCACTCCTACAACGTCGCCTTCTCGGACGAGATCGGGCACTTCGAGTACTGCAACGCCCTCACCTCCAGCAACGGAGGCAGCTGCGCGGCCTCGAGCTTCCCGGACCCGTCCGATGGGACCAAGGACAACGACGACAGGGGTTGTTACAACCTGCCGGTCGTTCAGGGGTCGCCACCCACGACGCTCGTCCCCTCGTTCATCGGGTGCCTGGCCAGCGACGGTGACTTCGACGGGCCCGAGTACCAGAACGGGACGTGGCCCGGGAGCCCCAATGCCGATCCGACCAAGGTCTCGGCGCCGATCGTGTTCTCGAGCCCGACCTTCGGAGACGGAGAGGGGAAGCAGTACTCGCAGGTGGCGTTCGAGACCGACCTGCCGCGCATCGAGGGAACGGACTCGGCCGTGACCAATCCCCCGAACAATTTCTGCCAGCGCCACCTCAGCAACCCGGCCGATCCGAGCCCGGGTGCGGGATGCGTGGATCCGCCGAACGGCGCGAGCTTCTACCCGATCTTCAGCACGACCGGGTCGAAGCATGCGTGCTTGTGGCAGGAGGGCGGCGCTGCCATCCCCGGTACGACGAACAACTTCGGGGGTGCCCCCGGCGTCGAGTATGGCGCGCTGCTCGTATCGAACTATCCGGTGGCCGGGCCCAGCGTCAGCCAGCGGCTGAACAACTTCCACAACACGCTCGACAGCAACCCGTGCCCGCAAGGGAAGTGACCCTCGGGTAACGGACGTGCTGTCTGCAGAGAAGGGCCGCCACCGAGCGGCCCTTCTCTTTGCTCGGATCAGCTCGAGCGCAGGACGATCACTCGGCGGACGTTCGACCAGTGCTCGTTGCAGGTGCGCAGCTTGGGCGGGCAGTCCGTCACGTCGCCGGTCTGGACGGCCTTCACCTGGACGAAGTAGGTGCCCGGGCGGAGCGTCTTGTGGCTCTGCCAGCGGACGATGCCGGTCGCCGGCGTAGGCAGCTGGATCGTCTCCTGCACCCGGACGTTCTTCTGCAGCAGTGCGCCGTCCACGTTCACCGCGCGCCGCCTTGCCACCAGCATCTCCGTCGGCCGCAGGTCGCTCACGGAGATCCTCAGCACGAGGTGATGGTGGGCGGACCGTGCCGAGCGAAGAAGCGGCATCTGGTCGGCGGCAGCCGGTCCTACGGCTCCCACTGCGGCCGCGACGACGACCCCGGCGAGCAGCAGCCTCGCCATGGCAGGGAGCGTACCCCGCCTTCCGGGGTTTGTAACGGTCGCGGCGAGGGGGCCCGAGTGGCTCGAGCCCCCTCGCCTGCGCTCTACGCGGCCGGTGCGGGCGCCGACTGCGGCGCCGCCGCGTGCCTGGTACGCAGGAAGAGCGCGACGGACGCGGCCGCGATCCAGAGCAGCCAGACGAGCATCGTGAAGAAGACGACCGACAACAGCGCCGCCACGGCAGCCACGTAGCCGAACACGCCGAGCCAGCTGGGCAGGATCTCGGAGCGCCGGATCGCCAGCGAGGCGGAGAGGATGAATGCCGCCATTCCCGCTCCCGCGGTCACGGTCAGCATGTAGGAGGCGTCGCCGGCGGCGTGGATGACGCCGCTGTAGACCGCGTGGTGATACGTGTCGTCGCTCATCGTCCTGATCCCGTCGGCGACCGCGATCCCCGCCATCGCAACCGCGATGTAGACCGTTCCGCCCACGAGCAGGATCGTCGACAACAGCGTCCCCTGCTCCGGCGTCGCCAGCTCGGTCTCGCGCACGCGCTCACGCAGGGCGGAGACGAACCAGATCAGCGAGAACAGGGCGAGCCCCGTCAGGATCCACCCGATGTTGATGTGGTCACGATTGCTCGCCTTGTCGTAGTACGAGGCCATCTTCGCCGGCGACGAGCCGGACGGCCCGTCGAAGAGCAACAGCGCTCCGACCACCGCCAGCACCACGAAGACCAGCCCGCTCAGGCTCGTCCAGAGCCGCAAGCCACGACCTGCCATTCTGCATACCCCCAGTTGATCGATAGAAGAGTCGAGCGAGCTGGATTGTGTACCGATGTACTCGGCTTGTCTAGACCCTGCGCAACACGGGCGGAAAGCGTGCTGGAGCGCTCTCGGCGACGCGTACGATCCTGGGATGCCGGTCGTTGTTCGGGCGGAGATCGAAATCGACCGACCGAGGGCCGACGTAGCCGAGTTCGCCTCCGACCCGGACAACGCACCGCGCTGGTACGAGAACATCGAGTCCGTCCAGTGGAAGACGTCGAGGCCGCTTTCGGTCGGCGCACGCATTGCCTTTGTCGCACGCTTCCTCGGTCGCCGTCTGGCGTACACGTACGAGGTCACGGCACTGGTCCCGGGCGAGCGGCTCGTAATGAGCACCAGGGAAGGGCCGTTTCCGATGGAGACGAGCTACGACTGGGCTGACACGCCTGCGGGCGGCACGCGCATGACGCTTCGGAACCGAGGCGAGCCGAGCGGCTTCGGCAAGGTGAGCGCGCCGATCATGGCCGCCGCGATGCGCCGGGCGAACCGCAAGGACCTGGCTCAGCTCAAACACGTTCTGGAGTCGAGCCCCGATCGTTAGCTCGAGTCAGCTATGGGCCGGGCAGGGATCGAACCTGCGACCTTGGGATTAAAAGTCCCCTGCTCTACCGACTGAGCTACCGGCCCTTGGGGCGAGCGTAGCGCTGCGCCGTAGGATCTGGGGCGTGGCCCCGTACTCCTACGAGACGGAGTTCTCGTCGCTCGACCTCGACCGGCCGGAGGACGGGATCCTGCGCCTGACGCTGCGCGCGCCGGGGCGCCTCAACGCGGTGAGCGAGGCGCAGCACGGCGAGCTCGCGCGGGTCTGGCAGGCGATCGGCGAGGACGCGGAGACGCGGGCCGTGCTCGTTCGCGGGGCCGACGGCGCCTTCAGCTCCGGCGGCGATCTCGACCTCGTGCTCGCGATCGCGGACGACGCCGAGACACGGCTGCGCGTCTTCAACGAGGCGCGCGACCTCGTCTACAACATGCTCGCTTGCCCGACGCCGATCGTGTCCGCGATCACCGGGCCGGCCGTCGGCGCCGGGCTCGTCGTCGGGCTCCTCGCCGACGTCTCGCTCGCGAGCCCGAACGCCCGCATCGTCGACGGCCATACGAAGCTCGGTGTCGCCGCCGGCGACCACGCCGCGATCGTCTGGCCGCTGCTCTGCGGGATGGCCAAGGCGAAGTACCACCTCCTGCTCTGCGAGGAGGTCGACGGCGCCGAGGCCGAGCGCATCGGGCTCGTCTCCCTCTGCGTGCCGGAGGAGGAGCTCGAGGAGCGGGCGCTCGAGATCGCGCGCCGGCTCGCCTCGGGGGCGCGCGCCGCGATCTCGCACACGAAGCTCGCGCTCAACGAGTGGATGGTGAAGGCCGGGCCGATCTTCGACGCCTCGCTGACCCTCGAGTTCCTCGACATGACGGGGCCGGACGTGCGCGAGGGCGTCGCGGCGGTGCGCGAGAAGCGATCACCGAGGTTCGGGTGATGGACGAGGTCCAGCTTCGGGAGATGCTCGGCGAGCCGGCGGAGCTCGTCCGCAAGAAGGTCGCCGGCCGGCTCAACCCGCTCACGCGGCAGTTCGTCGAGCGCTCGCCGTTCGTCGTCGTCGCGACCGGCCGCCCGGACGGCGGCCTCGACGTCTCGCCTCGCGGCGACCCTGCGGGCTTCGTCCGGATCCTCGACGACCGGACGCTCCTCCTGCCGGACAGGCCCGGGAACAAGCTCGCCGACACGCTCACGAACCTCCTCCGCGACGACCGGATCGCGCTGCTCTTCCTGCTCCCGGGCGTCAACGACACGTTCCGCGTCAACGGGCGGGCACGCATCGTCGACGACCCGGAGCTGCTCGCCGACAGCGAAGTGGAGGGGAAGGCGCCGCAGCTCGGCATCCTCGTCGAGGTCGAGGAGGCGTACACGCAATGCCCGAAGGCGCTGCTGCGCTCGGAGCTCTGGAACTCCGAGCGGCACATCGACCGCTCGGAGCTGCCGAGCTCCGGCGAGATCATGCGGGCGGTGGCGGACCCGGAACTCGACGTCGAGGACTACGAGGAGGCGCGCGCCGACCGGTACAAGCGGCGGGAAGGGTTCTACTAGCGCTGCTCGTGGTAGGCGCACAGGGTGCGCCGGTTGCTGATCGTCTGGTTCGCGTGGCTCGTCCTGATGGCGGGCGCGAATCTCGCGACGCCGCTGTACGCGGTCTACGCAGAGCGATTCGGCTTCTCGCCGCTCGTGCTGACTGCGATCTTCGCGACCTACGCGATCGTGCTCGTGCCGGCGCTCGTCCTCTTCGGGCGGTTGTCCGACCGGTTCGGCCGGCGCCCCGTCGTCGCCGGCGGGCTGGCGACGGCGTGCCTCGGGCTCGCGCTCTTCGCCGCAGCGCAGGGTGAGGCCTGGCTGTTCGGGGCGCGGGCCGTGCAGGGCCTCGCCGTGGGGATGATCAGCGGAGCAGCGACCGCGGCGCTCGTCGAGCTCGACCCGCACGGGAACCGCAGGCAGGCGGCGCTCGGCACCGGCCTCGCGCAGGCCGGCGGAAGCGCGCTCGGGGCGCTCGCCGCCGGCGTGCTCGTCGCGTGGGCTCCGGATCCACTCCGGCTCTGCTACCTCGTCGCGCTCGGCTTCACGCTCGTCGCCGCGGGGCTCGTGCTGCGGCTGCCCGAGCCGGGCACGGGCGCAAAGGAGCCGTGGCGGCCGCAGTGGCCGCGCGTTCCGGCCGAGATCCGCCGTCCCTTCCTGCGCGTCGGCCTGACCGCGGGCGCGGTGTGGGCGGCGATGGCGCTCTTTCTCTCGGTCGTCCCGTCGTACGCCGAGCACCTTCTGCACGCGCGGAACCTCGCCCTCGTCGCCGCGATCGCCGCCGTCGCCCTGGTGGCGTCGTTCGTCGCGCAGGCGGCTGTGCAGCGGGTCGAGGGCTCGCACCGGCGCGACCAGGCGCTCGGCTGCGCTCTGCTTGCACTCGGCCTCGGCGGGCTCGTCGCCGCCGCGCCGAGCGGGTCCATCGCGCTCCTCGCCGCGGGCGCCGTCGTTGCCGGCGCCGGGCACGGGATCGCGTTCCTCACGGCGCAGCAGGAGCTGAACGAGCTCGCTCCCGTCCGGCGGCGCGGCGAGGTGACCGCCGCCTTCATCGCCTGCATTTACTTCCTCGTGGCGACGTTCGTCGTCGGCAGCGGGCTGCTCGGCTCGATCTTCTCGCTCGACGTCGCGGTCGAGGCGGTCGGCGGCGTGCTGATCGCGGTCGCGCTCGCCACCGCCGCGTGGCACGCGGCTATCGCGCGGCCTGCCGCTCCCAGGCGTCGAGCAGCTGCTCCACGTTCCGCCGTTGCTCGTCGCTGAACTCGAAGCCGGCGAGGACGCGCCTGGCCTCCGCGACGTCGTCGTTCTCGACGGCGGCCTCGAGGTGCTCGCGGGCGGGGATCGGCTGCCGCAGCTGACGGCGCAGCCAGCGGAGGAGGCTAACCTGCGCCGCTTCCACGGGCCCAGTCTCGCAGGCTCATCCCGTGAACGGCTGCTTGTCGATCTCGACCACGGTCGCCGGGTCGGTCACGAACCACGTGTCGTCGCCGTTGAACCATGTGTTCTCCACGAGGTTCGTGAACGCGAGCTCGTCTTTCTGCTCTGTTGCGGATCCGGCGCGCGCGTCCGTGATCGAGAGAACGTTGCCCGTCGCGTCCGTCCAGAAGACGCCGAAGGTGGGGTCGAAGTAGTGCCAGCCGCCGTCGTAGGAGACCTCGACGGCGATGTGGCTGTCGGGGACGTTGCCCGGGTCGTCGTAGTAGAACTGGACGCTCCGCGCCTCGAGCCCGAGCCGCTTGACGATCGCGGCAAGAACGAGAGCAGAGTGGCCGCAGATTCCGGCCTGCGCTCCGAGCACTGCGTCGGGCGTCGACCCCGGCAGCTGGCCGCCGAAGATCTCCAGGTAGCCGTACGCGGTCGGGCTGACATGCTCGACGGCGTAGTCCATCGCCGCCTGCGCGACCAGGCGGCCGTGCGCGTACGGGAGGCCGCCCACATGCTCGGCGTAGGCGACCTCGCGGCGCACTTGCTCGACCGCGACGGCAAGCGGCTCCGGGATCGCCGCGATCCGAGCCTGCAGCGCGGCCACCTGGGTCAGGGCTGCGTCGCGCGCCTTCGTGAGCGAGGCCACCTGTGCCTGGAGTGACGCGTTCTGTGCCTGGAGTGCCGCGCTCTGCGACTGGAGCGCCGAGTTCTGCGACCGGAGCGTGCCGAGCTGCCCGTTCGCCGTGGCGAGGGCGGCCTTCGCGTCGTTCCGGAGGATCGTCATGTTGCGCAGCTGCGTCCGCAGCCGCCGGTTGGCCTTGGTGAGTTGCGCGACGCGCCTGGCCTCCGCCTTCTGGTGGCTGCTCGGGTGCGGGGTGCCAGCCCCGGCCGGGGCTGCAACCACCAGTAGTCCAGCCATGGCCGCTGCAGCGGCGACGGCGCCCTTCTTCACGACCATGTGCCCTTTCGCGGTTCGACCGACCCGGCCACAACAACGTACTCCACGCCTATATCGGCCGCCACCTTGTGCCGATTGAGACTCTGGATGGGTTCGGTTCCTGCGACCCGGGGCAGGAAGGGGCCATGGGTTTCCTGGTCAGCATCATCATCACCGCAGTGGGCTTCATCCTCGCGCTCGCCGTCCACCCGACGCACCCCGGCTCGGTCAACGTCAACACCGTGGGCTGGATCCTTGTCGTGGTCGGGTTGCTCGCCTTCCTTGCCGACCTGGTGCTGTGGTCGTCGGTGGGGCCTGGCTACCTGAGGCGCACGTACGTCGACGAGGGGCCGGGCTACGGCGCGTATCCCGCACGCCGCGGCTGGGGCTACCCGCGCCGGCGCGTGATCGAGGAAGAAGAAGGCCCGCCGCAGGGCCCGCGCTACTAGCGGAGAGCAACGTCGCGATGGGCGGTGACGGGATCGAACCGCCGACCTCCTGGGTGTAAACCAGGCGCTCTCCCAGCTGAGCTAACCGCCCGAGCGGGCGAAGGGTATCGCTAGTCCTCGTCGAGCTTGAGCGCGGCGGAGTTGATGCAGTAGCGGAGCCCGGTCGGGTGCGGGCCGTCGGGGAAGACATGCCCGAGGTGGCCGCCGCAGGCCGCGCACAGCACCTCGGTGCGCACCATCCCGTAGGTCGTGTCCGTCTCCTCGTCGACCGCTTCCTCGCCCGCCGGCGCGGAGAACGCGGGCCAGCCGCAGCCGGAGTCGTACTTCGCGTCGGACTCGAACAGCTCGGCCCCGCAGCCGGCGCAGCGGTACGTGCCCGGCTCGAAGACGTGGTCGTACTCGCCGCTGAACGGCGCCTCTGTGCCCTTCTCGCGCAGCACCTTGTACTGCTCGGGCGTCAGCTCCTGCCGCCACTCCTGCTCGGACTTCTCGATCTTCGGCATGAACCGAGCGTATAGCTGGACGAGGTGCCCCCAACGGGATTCGAACCCGTGCTACGGCCTTGAAAGGGCCGCGACCTGGACCGCTAGTCGATGGGGGCGGAGTGGCTCAGGCTACCGCGCGCGGTGGCGTAGCTACGTCCGCGTGCTGAAGATCGGCGTCGTCGTCGGCGCGCCGGAACCGCCTTTGGGTTCGACTGTCACGGCGACCACCGCGTGCTTCGGCACCGTGCCGCGGAGCCGTACTGCACTCGCGCTGCCGGGGAAGAGGCCTGCGGGCCGCGGCGCGCCGGACGCCGGGATGATCCACGCTTCGTAGGTCTTCCCGTCGGGGGCGGCCGCGAGGCCGGAGACGCTGAGCGTCGCCCGGCCGGTCGGGCCTACCGACACCGTCCAGCTCTGCTGCGGCTTGCTCGACTGGCTCAGGGAGACGCCCAGGCCGACCGCGACGCAGGCAACGGCCGCTGCTGCGACGGCCAGGCCGCGCGTGACCCAGCGGCTTCGCCGCACGAGCGGGACGACGTTCGACCGCTCGGCCGCTGCCGTCTCGAGGATCGCCTCGCGCAGTCGCGGCGGCGGGGCCGGCGCGACCGAGGCGAACGCGAGCGCTGCCGAGGCTTCGCTCAGCTCGGCGAGCTGCTCGCGGCACTCCTCGCAGCGGCTCAGGTGCCGCTCGTAGGCCTCGGCCTCGTCGGGCGCGAGCGCGTCGAGCGCGTATGCGGCGGTCAGGTCGTGTGGGTCCATGACGTCTCCGTCCCGGGCTCCCCGAGCAGCTCGCGCATGCGCGACAGCCCCCCGAACATCCGGCTTTTGATGGTACCGAGGGGCTGTCCGAGCCTCTCGGCGAGCTCCGACTGGCTGAAGCCTCCGTAGTACGCGAGCTCCAGCGCCTCCCGCTGCGCGTCCGGCAGGCGGCTCAACGCGTCCTGCACGCGCTCGCGCTGGAAGCGCAGCCACGCGTCCTCCTCGACACCGCCCTCGGCGGCCGGCTCGGCGGCGAGGTCGAGCGAGTCCGCGCGCCGGCGCTGCTCGCGACGGACGGCGTCGACCGCCCGCCGGTGCACGAGCGTGAGGATCCACGTGCTCGCCCGGCCGCGCTCCGGCACGAACCGCGACGCCGTACGCCAGACGGCGAGGAACGCCTCCTGCACCGCGTCCTCGGCCAGCGCCTGGTCGCGCAGGATGCGCAGCGCCAGGCCGTACGCGCTGCGGCCGTAGCGGTCGTACAGCTCGGCGAGCGCGGACTGCTCCGACCGGGCGGCGAGAGCCACGAGCGCCTCGTCGGAGAGATGGGCGAGCTGTCGATTCACAGCGTCCGATATTCGCCCGCGACGCGCCGTCGGTTCAAGTCGATCGAACCGGTCCGGCCCCTCGGACGAATCAGCGCCGACCGCATTCACACGGCGGCGGGGAGTCGCCGGGAAGGAGAGGGCAAATGGAACGCCTGAGTAGGCGCTCGTTCATGAAGATCGCCGGCGCGGCCACCGGCGCAGCGGCGCTCGCCGCGGCGCCGCCGATCGCGCGTGCGGCGGTCGGCGAGGAGGGCGCGCAGAAGATCGACCCGAAGAGCGCCGTCCCCGAGGAGCCGCTCGTCGCCTACGTGCGCGACGCCGCGCGCGGCGAGGTGACCGTCACCTCCGGCACGACCGAGCACACGTACCGCGACCGCGTCCTCGTACAGCGTCTGCTGCGCGCGGCCGGCAGGAAGGGAGCGATCTAGATGTCCTCCCACCGCGAAGCTCCGTCGATCAGCCAGGACCCGGTCGCCGACAACGCCGACACCTACGCGTTCGTGAGCCCGGACGATCCCACGACCGTCACGATCCTCACCAACTACGTGCCGCTCGAGGGCCCGCCCGGGGGGCCGAACTTCTTCGAGTTCGGCGACGACGTCCTCTACTCGATCTACGTCGACAACGACGGGGACGGGCTGCCGGAGATCACGTACCAGTTCCAGTTCAACACCACCCTCCGGAACGAGGACACCTTCCTCTACAACACCGGCCCGATCGACTCGCTCGACAGCCAGAACTGGAACAAGCGCCAGTTCTACGACGTCTCCGTCATCCGCGGCCACGGGCCCGGGATGAACGGGAAGAAGCAGCACCACGAGCTGGACGGCAAGGGCAAGGTGCTCGGCAGGAACCTCGCCTCGCCGCCTTGCAACATCGGCCCGCGCTCGACGCCGAACTACGACTCGCTGGCGGCGGCGGCCGTGCATCACCTGCCCTCCGGCGAGACCGTGTTTGCCGGGCAGCGCAACGACGGCTTCTTCGTCGACCTCGGCGCGATCTTCGACCTGGCCGACGTCCGCCCGATCGTGAACAACATGCCGGGCGTCGACCCGCTGAAGGCGCTGAACATCCACACGATCGCGATCAAGGTCCCCATCTGGATGCTGACGCGGGACGGCTCCGTGCCGACCGACGCCATGAGCGCGAAGTCCGTGCTCGGCATCTGGGGCGGGGCGAGCAGGCGCAAGGTGCAAGTCCGTGACGACAACGGGAACGGAACGAAGGGAAGCGGCCCGTGGGTGCAGGTCTCGCGGCTCGGCAACCCGCTCTTCAACGAGGTGATCGTCCCGCTCGGCGACAAGGACCGCTGGAACGCGGTCGACCCGATCGACGACGACGACTTCGCGAAGTACGTGAAGAAGCCCGAGCTCGCGGGGCTCCTGAACGTCATCTATCCCGGTGCGTTCCCGAACATCGCGGCGTATACCCCGACCCACGACCGGGCGGACCTCCAGGCGATCCTGCTCACCGGCATTCCGAGCGGCGTCGTCCCGGGGTTCCAGAACTTCACCGGCCCGAACCCGGCGGACATGCTCCGGCTGAACGTCGCCGTGCCGCCGGCCGCCGACCCGAGCCCCTTCGGCCTCGTCGCAGGCGACCCCGCCGGCTACCCGAACGGGCGGCGGGTGTTCGACGACGTCGTCACGATCGAGCTGAGGGCGATCGCGGGTCTCACGATCCCGCTGGTCGACCCGAGCTACCACGTCGACGACGTCGTCACGAATCCGGCGTTCTCGTCCGGTCTCACACCGGGAGCCGGCCGCTACCAGTCGAGCTTCCCCTACCTCGGCACACCTCACGACGGATTCAGCACGCCTTCGTCGTGACGAACCACCACCACTCCACGGACGCCCGGCCCGAGCACGTGATGCTCGACCTCGGGCCGGGCGTCGGAGCGCTCGTCCTCCACACCGGGGCGGACCTGCACGGCGTGGAGATCGAGATCAGCCCCGCAGGGCGCGACGGCGAGCGCTCGCACAAGCAGGTCCACGAGCGGCCGGTCGCCGGCCGGCCGCTCTACGGCGCCGTCTTCGAGGGGCTTCCCGCCGGCGAGTACACGCTCTGGCTCGACGACGAGCCGCTTCGCCGCGGCGTCGCCGTCGCCGAGTCGGCCGTCACCGACATCACCGTCAAGGAGGAACACGCATGATCGGCCTCACCAGTCCCACGCACCTCGCGCTCCTGCTCCTGATCGCGCTCCTGCTTTTCGGCGCCAAGCGCGTGCCCGAGATCGGGCGCTCCATCGGCTCGGGGATGCGCGAGTTCAAGGACTCCATCAACCATCAGGGCCTGCCCGAGTCGACCGACAGCGAGACCACCGGCGACTGATGCGAACCCGCCGGCTCGCCCACGAAGAGGAGGCGTCGCTCGTCGAGCACCTCGAGGAGCTGCGGGGGCGGATCATGATCGTGCTCGCCGCGGTCGCCGTGGCCACGTCCGTCGCGTTCGCCTTCCACGGCATCATCCTCGACCTGCTCGCCAGGCCGTTGCCGCTGGGCCACCGGCACGTTGCGGCGTTCGGCGTGGCCGAGCCATTCACGGTGTCGGTGACGGTGAGCCTGTACGCGGGCGTCCTCTTCGCGCTGCCGGTGATCCTCTGGCAGCTGTGGTCCTTCCTCGCTCCGGCGCTCGACCCTGCGGCCGAGCGCAGGATTCTCGGCCTCGCCGCCTTCGGCCTGGTGCTGGGGGCGGCGGGGCTCGTCTTCGGCTACGGGGTCCTGCTACCCCGTGCCGTCCACTGGCTGGTGAGCTTCGACACGATGCACTTCCGGCTCCTGCTCAGGGCCAGCAGCTACTACTCGTTCGTGACTTCGGTGCTGCTCGGCGTCGTCTGCGTCTTCGAGCTGCCGCTGATCGTGCTCACGCTCGTCAACCTCGGCGTGCTCTCGTCCAACACCCTCCGCCGCAACCGGCGGCGCGGCTACTTCATCGTCGCGGTTGCCGCGCTCGCGCTGCCCGGGCCCGACCCGGTGACGACGCTGCTCGAGCTCCTGCCGATGTGGGCGCTGTTCGAGGGCTCGATCTGGCTCGCCGTGCTCGCGGAGCGGCGGGCTGCGAAGCTGTCCGTCGTGGGGGCACAGGCATGACGCGGGCGGAGTGGGGCAGGCTCGGCGGCTTCGGCGGAGCTGTCGTGCTCCTGCACGCCGCCGGTTTCGGGCTCTTCCTCTACTACGCGCCGCGCTACCCGGCGCTGACCGGCCTCGCCACGCTCGCCTACACCTTCGGGCTGCGGCACGCCTTCGACGCCGACCACATCGCGGCGATCGACAACACCACCCGCAAGCTCCTGCAGGACGGAAAGCGGCCGCTCGGCACCGGCTTCTTCTTCTCGCTCGGCCACTCGACGATCGTCTTCGGCCTCACGGCCGGACTCGCGGTGGCGGCATCGACGGTGCACTCGCAGATCCCGACGCTGCAGACGTACGGGTCCACGATCGGCGCCTCCGTCTCGGGCACGTTCCTGCTCGTGATCGGGCTGCTCAACCTGCTCGTGCTGCTCGAGGTAGTCGGCGTCTTCCGGCGGATGAAGCGCGGCCACTACGACGAGCAGGACCTCGAGCGCGCGTTGTCCAACCAGGGCTTCCTCAGCCGCTTCCTGCTCAAGCGGGTCGGGAACAAGATCGACTCGAGCTGGAAGATGTACCCGCTCGGCGTGCTGTTCGGGCTCGGCTTCGACACGGCCACCGAGATCGCCCTGCTCGCGGTCGCCGCCGGCGTGGCGACGCACCACGTGCCGTTCCTCGCGGTGATCTCGCTGCCGCTCGTGTTCGCGGCGGGGATGAGCCTGATGGACACGGCCGACGGCGCCTTCATGTGCCACGCCTACGGCTGGGCCTTCTCGAGCCCCGTGCGCAAGGTCTACTACAACATCAGCGTCACGAGCCTCTCGGTCGCAGTCGCCTGGATGGTCGGGGCGATCGAGCTGCTCCAGGTGCTGGCCGCGAAGCTCGCGCTGCACGGGCCGTTCTGGAGCCTGCTCGCGAGCCTCGACCTCGGCCGCCTCGGCTATCTCGTCGTGGGGCTGTTCGTCGCGACCTGGCTCTGCTCGGTCACCGTCTGGAAGACGCGCCGCGTGGAGCAGCGCTGGAGCTCGCTGCTCGAACGCACCTAGCCCGGGTACGGCGGTAGCAGGACCGGGCGCCGCGGCTTGTGGCGGAAGTCGAAGTCGCGCTCGAGGTTGCCGAGGATCTTCTTGTTCTCGCGCACGTTGGGCCGGGGATCGGGACGGCCGTCGGTCTTCGGGTCGATCCGCCGGCCGTTCAGGAAGTCGTCCTCGATGAACTTGAGGTACGCGTCGAAGCTCAGGGTCTGGTGGTCGACGAAGCCGCGCCTCGCGTACGGGCTGATCACGATCGCGGGCACCCGCATCCCGTAGCCCTGCGGGTCCACGACGGGCGGCCGCACGTGGTCGTAGAACCCGCCCCAATCGTCCCAGGCGAGGAAGATGGCCGAGCTCTCCCAGTCGGGGCCCCGCATCACGGCGTTGACGAGCTTCGTCACCCACGCCTGCCCGCGTGCGATCGAGGCGCCGGGGTGGTCGCTGTCGGCCCAGGACGGCGTCACCCACGAGACGTTCGGCAACGTCCCGCGGGCGGCCGCGGCATAGAAGCGCGAGAGCGGAACCTGCGAGGACGCGAACTGCCCGTCCTCGCGGACGTCGGTGAAGTCGGCGAGCGGGTCCCACATCCCGGGCGTGCCCGGCTCCTTGAGCCTCGCGTAACAGTCGATCGGCCCGGTGAGGCAGTCGGGCGGCGGGCCCCTCTCGACGTACGACGCCCACGTGACCCGGTAGCGGTGCAGGAGCCACGTGAGGTCGGTCCAGCCGTAGACCGGCCCGTGCGGGCGCCGCGTCAGCGGCGCGCTCGGGCCGTGCTGCAATCCCTTCAGGTTCGTCGAGCAGGTGCTCGGCCTGTACGGGTCGCGGCAACGCGCCGACCAGCCCGACACGAGCCAGAGATGGGCCGGCAGGCTCCAGCCCCAGTTCGGCTCGAACATGTGGTCCTGGAGCACGAAGTTGCGTGCGTAGGCCCAGTAGTTCGGGATCTGGCCGCCGTCGTGGTAGCTCATCACGTTGGGGTGGCGCAGGTGGGCGCAGGCCGCGCCGTGCCGGTGGCGGAGGCACGCCCGGATGAGCTTGCCGTCGGTGATGCGGATAAAGCCGTCCATCCGGCCGCCGTCGACGTCCAGCTGCCCTGCGAGCGGCCCGTGCCGGCCGCCCGAGTCGTCGGCGCCGTTGCGCTCGAGGAACGGCTTGACGCACCGGCCGACGCCGTTCGGGACGCAGACCGTCGGCACGCCGTGCTTCATCGGGATCCCGTCGGCCCCGGGATAGGTGCCGAAGAAGGAGTCGAACGAGCGGTTCTCCTCCATGATCACGATCACGTGCCGGATCTTGTGAATGCCGGTCCGGTGGGGCGGCCGCAGAACCCGCGGGCTCGACTCGTGCGACGCGGACGCGCAGCCCGCCGCCGCCGCGGCGGCGAGCGCGAGCAGAACGAGAGCTGCGGCCCGGCTCAAGCCCGGCGCAATCTACGCCGTCCGGTCGAGCTGCGGGTGAGACAGGCGCCGCGCTAGAGGAACATGACCCAGGAACGGGTCGCGCCGCAGGCGCAGTCCTTGTGCTTGGCGGAGCAGCTGCGGCAGGCCCAGTGCTCCCACCAGATCCACTTCAGGTGCTGGATCTCGAGCGCCATCAAGGCGAGGATCCAGAGGAGGATCGCAGTCCGCGACACCCCCGTACGGTCGCAGAAGAACGGGCGGCCCGCAATGGGCCGCCCGACTCATCCTCGGAGCGTGTTGGGCCTACCAGCGTCGAGCGCCGGCGCGGCCGAAGCCGCCGGTGAACAGGCTGATCAGCCAGATCAGCGCGAGCACCACGGCGACGATGAACAGCCAGTGCACGACGAAGCCGACGCCGAAAGCGATCAGCGCCAGAATCGCGAGTACGACCAGTAGCAGCATCTCTTGCCCCTCCTTCACCCGAGCGGGGTTGATTTCCGGATTCGGGGCGAAAACGGCGAACCTCGCGCGCGGGTTACGCGCGTAGGCTGACCCGGATGGCTGCGAGCTCAGCGTTCTCGGCGGCCGAGGTGGAGCGGGCTCGCCGCTACCACCGTCCGCTCTCCGTCGTCCTCCTGCTCGACATCGCGCTCGGGGCCGG
>JBJMKE010000028.1:0-8374 GCA_045806005.1 Gaiellaceae bacterium | reverse complement strand
TCGTGGAGCGCCCGCATGAGCGTCTCGCCGATGCCCGAACGGCGGGCGGCCGCTACGACGCCGACGCCGCCGATCCAGGCGTCCTCGCCCCGCACGCCGAGGTTGCCCAGCCCGACCGGCTCGCCGTCGCGGAAGGCGATCCGTGACGCGTCCAGGTCGAGGTCGAACGCTTCGTCCATGAACTCGAGCGTCGCCACGTCGACGTGGAACGGGACGAGGTAGCCCTCGTACGCCGCGTTGAAGAGCTCCGCGCGCCCGGCGGGCGGGAGCGAACGTGCCGAGCGGACCTCGAGGCTCACAGCGCTCTCGCCGCCGACTTCGACTTCCTGCGGCGTCGGACGATGTGGTCGACGGCGAAGATGAGCGAGACCACGACGAGCCCCGGGATGAACGGGCCGATGAACGCGATCGCCGCGGTCGAGCTCGAGCTCGTCGCGGCGTCCACGTAGGCGGAGCCCGTCAGCACCGCGAGCACCAGCCAACCCAGGCCCGCGGCAGGCCGGCTCATCCCGCCGGCGACCATTGCCGCGAGCGCCGCGAAGGGAAGGGCGAGGACGAGGTTCGACGCCAGGCCGTGGAATGCGTACTGGTAGCGGAGCTGCCACCAGTACATGACGAAGCAGAACGCCAGACCGAGCAGCAGCACGACCGTCGCTTCGATCGCGGCCTTCGGCGACACCCCGCGGGTCGCCACGGCTAGGCCTTCGACGGGCGCTCGCGCAGGACGATCCCCTCGCTCGAGGCGAGGCGCGCGCGGGTCGAGCCGATCGTCACCGACTGCCCGTCCCCGCGGACCGCGAACACGTCGATGTCACCGAGGGTGCCGAGCAGCCGCTCGGCGGCCGGCGTCTCCGAAGCGGCCCAGAAGCGCTGGAGGGCGGGCGTGAGCGCGTAGCCGAGGGCGGTGAGGATCACGAGGACGAGCACGAGCTGCCACGCGCCGCCCTCCTCGGCGAGGACCATCTCGGTCGAGAGCACCGCGGCCAGCCCGGTGAACGCCCAGGTCGCCGGCACCACCGTGGCGAGCAGCCGCGGAGAGGACGCGATCAGGCGCAGCGTCGTGACGACGAGCCCCGTCAGCGTCCAGATGCCGAGGACGCCGGCAAGCTTCCAGTACGGCGTGCCCGCATCCTCCTGCCAGGCGGCGCCCGTCCACACCGCGAAGGCCGCGAGCCCGAGCACGGCGGTGACCCGGGCGGCCGGCCGGATGACGCCGCGGTCGAGGCACGCGAAGCCGGCGAGCGTCGCGCCTCCGCAGACGAAGGCGATCCCGCAGGTCGCGAGAATCCGCGCCTGTGTGTCGCCGAAGTCGCCGCCCAGCACCGCCGCGATCGCGACGAGCGCGGCGATCGAGAAGAGAACCGCCGCCCCGAGCCAGAACAGGCGGCGGATGCTCATCTCGCCGAGGTCTTCTCCTTCTGCTTCTGCTTCCCCGCGACGCGCGCGTTCTCGCGGATGAACTCCTCGGTCAGCTCGTAGGCCTCGTCGTCGACGATCTGCTGCGGCGGCGACTTCATGAGGTACGAGCTCGGCCCGACGAGCGCGCCCGCCACGCCGTTGTTCAGCGCGAGCTTCGCCATGCGGACTGCGTCGATGACGATGCCGGCGGAGTTCGGGGAGTCCCAGACCTCGAGCTTCAGCTCGACGTTGAGCGGCACGTCGCCGAACGACGAGCCCTCCATCCGGATGTACGCCCACTTGCGGTCGGTCAGCCACGGCACGTAGTCGGACGGGCCGACGTGGACGTTCCCCGGGCCGAGGTCGTAGTCGAGCATCGACGTGACCGCGTTCGTCTTCGAGATCTTCTTCGACTCGAGGCGCTCCCGCTCGAGCATGTTGAGGAAGTCGGAGTTGCCGCCGACGTTGAGCTGCATCGTCTTGTCGAGGTGGACGCCGCGCTCGCGGAAGAGGCTCGTCAGGACGCGGTGCGTGATCGTCGCGCCGACCTGAGACTTGATGTCGTCGCCGATGACCGGCAGGCCCTTCTCCTCGAACCGCTGCCCCCAGTAGTCCTCGCGCGCGATGAAGACCGGCATGCAGTTCACGAACGCGCAGCCGGCCTCGAGCACCTGCTCGGCGTACCACTTCGCCGCAGCCTCCGACCCGACGGGGAGGTAGCTGACGACGACGTCCGTGTTCGTCTCCTTGAGGATGCCGACGATGTCGTCCGTCTTGCCCGGCGCCTTCTCGACGACCTGCGACAGGTACTTGCCGATCCCGTCGTGCGTCATCCCGCGCGAGACCTTCACGCCGGTCTTCGGCACGTCCGAGAACTTGATCGTGTCGTTCGGATGCGCCCACATCGCGTCGGCGAGATCCTCGCCGACCTTGCCCTTGACGACGTCGAACGCGGCGGTGAACTCCACGTCACGGACGTGGTAGCCGCCGAGGTTCACGTGCATGAGGCCCGGGACGAACTTGTCGTCCGGCGCGTCCTTGTAGTACTCGACGCCCTGGAGCAGCGAGTTGGCGCAGTTGCCGACGCCGATGATCGCGACGCGGACCTTGCCGTCGTCGAGCCGTGCCCTACCGTTGGTCGATGCCACTGGTTCCTCCGGAAAGTTGCTTGCGAACGTGCAGGATGCGTTGGACGACCGTGAGCCACGCCGTTGCCGCGAGCACCACGATCGCCCACGGCAGGCCGCCCCACGGTGCGAAGACGAGGCCGGCCGTGATGACCGCGACCCGCTCCGCGCGGGAGCCGAGCCCCACGTCGCCGCGCAGGCCGAGTGCCTCGGCCTTGGCGCGCGTGTAGGAGACGAGGAAAGAGCCGACGACGGCCGCGACGGCGAGTACGACGGCCCAGTCCTGGCCGTGCCGCGAGAACACGAGCGCGATCGCGGCGAGCATCGCTCCTTCGCCGACGCGGTCGGTCGTGGAGTCGACGAAGGCGCCGAACGGGGTGGACTTCCCGCCGGCCCGCGCCAGCGCGCCGTCGAGGATGTCGAACAGCGAGCCGACGACGAAGGTCGCCGCGGCGAGCCAGTAGACGAGCCAGGGGCTCCGGCCCTCGAAGCCGACGAGGACGGCGGCCAGGAGACAGAGCGAGACGCCGGTGGTCGTAAGGAGGTTCGGCGTCACGCGCGTGCGCGCGAGCCTCGTCACCGAGCGGCTGGCCAGGGAGCGGGCGCCGGTCGTGTAGCCATGCTTCACGCGGCGGAGCCGTAGGGTCGAGTTCATCTCCGACATCGCAATCCTGCTATGTCGAACTATAGCAGGTTTGCGATGGCCGGACCGAGGCCGCGCAGGCGCGCGCCGAGCCGCGGAAGCCACGTCGTGGCGAGCAGAGCGGCCACCGCCACGCCGATCCCCGCGAGCACGTCGAGCAAGTAGTGGTTCGCCGTCGCGATCACGCAGAACCAGACCCAGAGGGGCCAGAGCGCCCACAGCGCCTTCGCCCACAGTGTCCGCGAGCTGACGACCATGAACCAGCCGACGATCAGCGCGTCGGCCGCGTGCAGGCTCGGCATCGCGGCGTACGAGTTGCCGAGCGTCTGCAGGAGCGCGCTCTGGTGGTTGACGCCGTCGACGAACCCCATGTGCGGGAACATCCACGGCGGCGCCGTCGGCATCAGCGCGAAGCCGATCAGCCCGATCAGGTTGGCGAGCAGGATGGTATTGCGGAAGCGGCTGAACCGCTCGTGCCGGCGCAGGTAGACCCACAGCAGGGTCAGGCCGATCACGGTGAACTCCGAGTTCCAGTACGTCCACGCGGCGGCCGTCAGCAGCGCCCCCGAGGAGTCGGCGACCCGCTCGACGGTGAGCTCGAAGAGGTGATGGCTGAAGTGCTGCTCGAACGAGATCACGCGCAGGCCGTTCACGACGGCCTTGGTCGGGTCGCGGTCGGTCAGGTGCCGGACGGCGAGGTACGAGAAGTAGAAGCCGAACCAGATGAACAGCTGGAGGCCGAAATCGCGCCACCCGCGGGGGAGCACGCGATGCCCGAGCGACACGACACGCTCCATGGGGAAATCCTAATCGCTGGGGCAGACGCCGGGCTCAGCCACCGATGTAGGACATCTCGACCTTCGGCAGCGAGGCCGTCTCGGCCGTCCGCAGCTCGGAATAGCGGTCGGTGCGGCGTTCCCAGATCCCACGCAGCTGCGCGACGAGCTCCTCGTCGGAGGCGCCGAGGCGGAGCGGGGCCCGCAGGTCGTGGCCGCGCGCGGCGAACAGGCACGTATAGAGACGGCCCTCGGCCGAGAGGCGCGCCCGGGAACAGCCGCCGCAGAACGGCTGCGTGACCGAGGCGACCACGCCGATCTCGCCGCCGCCGTCGAGGTAGCGCCAGCGGCGGGCGGTCGCGTCGGGCCGCTCGGCGGCCGCCGGCTCGAGTGGCCAGCGCTCTGAGATGCGGCGGACGATCTCCTCGGCGCTGACCACGTCCTCGAGACGCCAGCCGTTCGTCGAGCCGACGTCCATGTACTCGATGAAACGGAGGACCTGACCGGAGCCGCGGAAGTGCTCGGCGAGCGCGAGCACGTCGCCGTCGTTCGCTCCGCGCTTGACGACCGCGTTGACCTTGACCGGGAGCCCGGCGGCCACTGCTGCGTCGATCCCCTCGAGCACGCGCTGCACCGGGAAGTCGACGTCGTTCATGGCGCGGAACGCCTCGTCGTCGAGCGAGTCGAGGCTGACGGTGACGCGGTCGAGGCCGGCGGCCGCGAGCGCCTCCGCCTTCTGCGGTAGGAGCGAGCCGTTCGTCGTCAGCGCGAGCTCGAGCCCGCCGCCGTCCGGTGTCTCGATCGCCGCGAGCAGCTCGACGAGATGCTCGACGTTGCGGCGGACGAGCGGCTCGCCGCCCGTGATCCGCACGGTGCGGACGCCGAGGCCGGCGAACAGGCCGACGACGCGAGCCAGCTCCTCGAGGGAGAGCAGCTCGCGACGCTCGAGGAACGTGTGGTCGCGCCCGAAGACCTCCTTCGGCATGCAGTAGACGCAACGGAAGTTGCAGCGGTCGGTGATCGAGACCCGCAGGGTCTCGAGTGGGCGGCCGAGGCGGTCGAGGAGCGGTTCCATGCCTTCAGTATGCGCGTTACTGCCCGGCCCACACCCGCGCGAGCTCGACGAGCGTCGCGGCGGCGAGGCCCATGTCCTCGACGCAGATCCACTCGCGCTCGCTGTGCGCGTCGTGGCCGCCGGTGAAGACGTTCGCTGTCGGCAGGCCCATCTCCGTCAGCGCCGAGCCGTCCGTCCCGCCTCGGATCGCCGTCTGCTTCGGCTCGAGGCCGACGCGGCGGATCGCCTCCTCGAGGTTCGTGACGATCTCCGGACGCTGCTCGAGGCCCGAGCGCGTGTTGCGGTACTGGATCCGGTCCTCGATCTCGATCGAGCAGCGCGGCTCGGCCGCGGCGACCTCCTCGGCGATGCCGCGCAGGATGGCGACGAGCTCCTCGAGGCGGTGGTCCTCGAAGTCGCGGGCGATGAAGCGCAGCTCGACCTCCGTCGAGTCGCCCTGGACGAGCACCGGGTGGACGTAGCCCTCGCGGCCCTCGGTCGTCTCGGGAGAGAGGCGGTCTTCGGGGAGGGCGGAGACGATGCCGGCGGCGAGCTTGATGGCGTTCACCAGCTCGCCCTTCGCCCAGCCCGGATGGATCGCGCGGCCGTGGATCCGCATGCGGACCTGCGCGCCCGAGAACGTCTCGGACTGGAGCTCGCCGGCGGTCGAGCCGTCGACGGTGTAGGCGGCCGTGGCGCCGAAGCTCTCGACCGGGAAGTGGACGACGCCCCGGCCGATCTCCTCGTCGGGGTTGAACGCGACCTTGACCGGCCCGTGCGGGATCTCGGGATGGGCGGCGAGATAGGCGGCCGCGGCCATGATCTCGGCGACGCCCGCCTTGTCGTCGGCGCCGAGAAGCGCCGTCCCGTCCGTCGTGATCAGCTCGTGACCGACGTGATTCGCGAGCTCCGGGGACAGCTCCGGCTGAATCGACTGGCCGGAGTCGCCGAGGCGGATCTCGCCTCCGTCGTAGCGGATCCGCTGCGGGGACGCGGCGCCGCTCACCTCGCGCGCGGTGTCGACGTGCGCGAAGTACGCGATCGTCGGCACGTCGTGCTCGACCGTCGCCGGCAGCGTCGCCGTCACGTAGCCGTGCTCGTCGATCGCGGCGTCCGCGAGGCCGGCTTGCTCGAGCTCGTCCCGGAGGAGCCGCAGCAGGACGAGTTGCCCCTCGGTGCTCGGGTAGGTGTCGGATTCCTCGTCCGACTGCGTGTCGATGCGGGCGTAGCGGAGGAAGCGCACGGCCGCTTCCTCTGCGAGCAGGGCGGCGAGCGTCGTCTCCGCGGGCATCGCGCGAGTGTACGTTCGGGGCGTGCGCCTGCGCCTCGTCCAGCTCTATGCCGGCCTGCTCCTCTACGGCGTCAGCTCCTCGCTGCTCGTCCTCGCCGGTCTCGGGCTCGATCCGTGGGACGTCTTCCACCAGGGCCTCTCACGTACGTTCGGCCTCGCGATCGGGACGTGGGCGATCATCGTCGGCGCGCTCGTGCTGCTGCTCTGGATCCCGCTCAGGCAGCGGCCGGGAATCGGGACGGTGAGCAACGTCATCCTCGTCGGCGCGACCATGAACGTCGTCCTCGGCCATGTGCACGCACCGCACGCGCTCGCCCCGCGCATCGCCTTGCTGCTCTGCGGGGTCTTCCTCAACGGGGTCGCGACGGGCATGTACATCGGCGCGGGGCTGGGGCCCGGGCCGCGTGACGGGCTGATGACGGGACTCGCCGCGCGCGGGCACTCGATCCGCGTCGTCCGCACCGGGATCGAGCTGACGGTGCTCTTCGTCGGCTGGCGTCTCGGGGGCACCGTCGGTATCGGCACCGTCGTCTACGCGCTCGCGATCGGCCCGCTGGCGCACTTGTTCGTCCCGCTCTTCGCCCACGGGCGGCCGACGCCCGAGAATGCGCTGGAGGCGGCATAGCGGCAGTCGGCCTCGCCCTGACGTCGGCGCTCCTCTTCGGCGCGATGAGCGTGGCGCTGCGGATGGCCCTGGAGCGGGATCCCGACGTGGCGCTCGGCACGCTTGCGACCGCCGCGACCGCGCTCGGCGTCGCGCTCGTCGCGGCCGCGGCCGAGGAGCCGACGCGAGGGCTGCACCTCGGCGCGGCCTGGCCGTTCGTCCTCGCGGGCCTTCTCTCGCCCGGGGCCGCGCAGATCCTCGTCACGTTCGCGATCCGCGACGCGGGCTCGTCGCGCGTCTCGATGGTCTTCGGGCTCGCCCCGCTCGTCTCGGTGACGATCGCGCTCGTCTTCCTCGGCGAGCCCGCGCGCGTGCCGCTCCTGATCGGCGCCGTCCTGGTCGTGGCCGGCGGCGTGATGCTCGCGCGCGAGCGCGGCCGGCCCGCGCACCTGAACCGGATCGGCCTCGTCTACGCGTTCGCCGGCGCGACGCTGTTCGCGATCCGCGACAACCTCGTGCGCCACTTCGCCGTCGACCGGACCGCGGTGCCGCCGGCGGCCGCCGCCGCCGCCGCGCTGCTGGGCGGCACGCTGCTGATCGCGCTGTGGGCTGGAAGCGGCGCCGCCAGAGGCGGCGGCGCCCGGCCGGGGATCAACCGCCGCTGGCTCCCCTTCGTCCCGGCCGGCCTGCTCTTCGGCGGCTCGTACGTCGCCCTCTTCGAGGCGTATTTCCGCGGCCGCGTCACGGTAGTCGCACCGCTGGTGGCGATCGAGTCGCTCGCGGGTGTAGCTCTGTCGGCCCTCCTCCTCAGCAAATCGGAGCTCGTGGGGAAGAAGCTCGTCCTCTGCGCCGCGCTTATCGTGGCCGGCGGCGCCCTGATCGGCGCCTTCCGCTAGACCGGTAGCAGCCACCGTCACAAGAACGTGACGGCTCTTCAACAGGGAAGGACGTCAGGAGCGGGCGAGGGAGGTGGAGCCTGACCCCGGCTGTGAAAGAGACGTGACGCTGTTGTGACGGTGGCTGCTACCGGCCGTTTGCCGCGCCTGGTGACGATCTGCTATAACAGGGCTTAGATTTTCTCACCATAGGAGGCATAGCACAACATGGCCAAGACCATCGGCATCGACCTGGGCACGACGAACTCGTGCATGGCCGTGCTCGAGGGCGGCGAGCCGGCCGTCATCCCGAACGCCGAAGGCGGGCGCACCACCCCGTCCGTCGTCGCGTTCACGAAGGACGGCCAGCGGCTCGTCGGCGCCCCGGCACGGCGGCAGCAGGTCACCAACCCGACCAACACGATCTTCTCGATCAAGCGCTTCATGGGACGCAAGTTCGACGAGGTCACCGAGGAGATGACGATCGTCCCGTACGAGGTCGTCAAGGGCTCGAACGGAGACGTGCGCGTCAACGCGGAGGGCAAGGAGTACGCCCCGCCGGAGATCAGCGCGATGATCCTCCAGAAGCTCAAGCAGGACGCGGAG